>NZ_FNWP01000021.1:0-133886 GCF_900108435.1 Methylobacterium sp. 275MFSha3.1
CGGGGATCGGATCCCGCGCGTACTTGGCCGACACCTGGGTTCCCGCGGCGTCCCGCGTCCCTCGTGCTCGCCTCCCGGGCCATGCCCCCGGCGCCAGTCGGCGCGCGGGGACGATCACGCGTGTCCGCGAGCCTCGGCGTTTCGCGCCCGAATCGGCGCAGGAGCGCCCCCTGGCCGGAGCGGGCGCCCAAGCCCGCGGTGACCCGCGACCCCTGGAAAGTTGACGGCGGCCCGGCGGACTGCCATCCGCCCGTCCGACACGTCCGCCCGCCCGCGACATCCTCGAGTCTGAAGAGCCCATGACCGACCTGATCGAGACGATCCGCCGGACGCTCGTGCCGATCCACAAGGAGGGCTATCCCTTCATCCTGATCGGCATCGTGCTGACGGTGCTGGCCGGCTACTTCTCCCAGTTCTTCGGCTGGATCTTCCTGATCCTCACCCTCTGGGTCTGCTACTTCTTCCGCGATCCCGAGCGCGTCACCCCGGTGGCGGACGGGCTCGTGATCTCGCCCGCCGACGGGCGCGTGAACCTCATCGCCACCGTCCTGCCGCCGCCCGAGCTCGACCTGCCGCAGGTACCGACCCTGCGGGTCTCCGTGTTCATGAACGTGTTCGACTGCCACGTGAACCGGGTGCCGGTGGCGGGCCGGATCGGCCAGATCCACTACACGCCGGGCCTGTTCCTCAACGCCGAGCTCGACAAAGCCAGCGACGACAACGAGCGCAACGGCATGGTCGTCGAGACGACCCATGCCGGCCAGCCGAAGCGGGTCGGCGTGGTGCAGATCGCCGGCCTCGTGGCCCGGCGAATCGTCGGCTTCGTCGCGGCGGGCGACGTGCTCGGCGTCGGCGAGCGGTTCGGCCTGATCCGCTTCGGCTCGCGGGTGGACGTGTACCTGCCGGCCGGCTCGACCGTGCTGGTCGGCCTCGGCCAGAAGGCGGTGGCCGGCGAGACGGTGCTGGCCGATCTCGGCGGCGGCCCGGAGCGGCTGTTCAAGCGGATCTGAGGCGGCCATGGACGATCTCTTCCCGCCCTTCGCGCCCGACCCGAACGAGCCGCGGCCGCGCCGGTTCAAGCCGGTTCCGTTCCGGATGATCGCGCCCAACATGATCACCCTGATGGCGCTCTGCCTCGGGCTGACGGCGATCCGGCTCGCCTTCGAGGGCAAGTTCGAGCCCGCCGTCATCGCCGTGGTGGTGGCCGGGGTGCTCGACGGCATCGACGGGCGGGTGGCGCGGCTGCTCAAGGGGACGTCGCGCTTCGGCGCGGAGCTCGACTCGCTCGCCGACTTCGTGAATTTCGGCTGCGCCCCGGCCCTGATCCTCTACGGCTTCGTGCTGTTCCACCTGAAGTCGGTGGGCTGGATCGTGGCGCTGATCTTCGCCATCGCCATGGCGCTGCGCCTCGCCCGCTTCAACGCGATGCTGGACGACCCGAACCGGCCGGAATGGAAGAAGGACTTCTTCGTCGGCATGCCGGCGCCGGCGGGGGCGCTCACCGCGATGCTGCCGCTCTACCTGCACTTCCTGGGCTTCGGCATCGAGACCTGGGCGGCGCCCGCGGTCCTGATCTACGTGCTGTGCATCGCCCTCCTGGTGGTCTCCACGGTCCCGACCTACTCGGGCAAGACCATGGGCAAGCGGGTGCCGCGCAGCCTCGTCCTGCCGATCTTCCTGTTCGGCGTCGCGGCCTTCGGCATCCTGATCAGTTACCCGTTCGAGGCGCTGGTGGCGGTGAGCGGCGGCTACCTGCTGACCATCCCGGTCGTCGCTGCCCAGTATCGCCGGCGGCTCAAGGCAGAGCCGGCGCTCCCGGCCGGGGAGCGGCCCGCGGCCGGGGCGGATGCGCAGCCCGAGAGCGGTGCGGAGGCGCGGCCGCCGGCCGTCTAGCCGGACCGGGCGCTGGCCGCCGCGGGATTCTCCCCTACCTTGGCAGCGTTCGTGGAGGGGGTTCCGGAGATGCTCGAGGAATTCAAGAAATTCGCGCTGCGCGGGAACGTGGTCGATCTCGCGGTCGGCGTGATCATCGGCGCGGCCTTCGGGGCCATCGTCAATTCAGCCGTGCAGGACATCTTCATGCCGGTGATCGGCGCGATCACGGGCGGGCTCGATTTCTCGAACTACTACATCCCGCTCTCGTCCAAGGTGCAGGCCGGCTTGCCCTACGTGGACGCGAAGAAGCAGGGCGCCGTCCTCGGCTACGGCCAGTTCCTGACGCTGACGCTCAACTTCGCCATCGTCGCCTTCGTGCTGTTCCTGGTGATCCGGGCGATGAATCGTCTGCAGCACGCCGAGGTCAAGAAGCCCGACGAGGTGCCGGCCGACGTGAAGCTGCTCTCCGAGATCCGCGACCTGCTGGCGACGAAGCCGCGCGTCTGACGGCTCAGCCCGCGCGCGTGTCGTCGTCCGACGGCTTCACCCCGAAGGCGTCGAGGATCTGGTCGAGGGCCTGCCCGACGGCGCCGGTGCCCTCCTCGTGGGTCTTCAGGCGGGTCTCGAGCCTGCGGATCTGCGGCTCGAACGCGTCCGGCACCGGATCGTCGCCGAGGAAACGCGGCTTGTCGGGACCGACCGGCAGCACGCTGCGCAGTTGCTGGCCGAGATGATCGCGCACCGGCTCGGGGAGCGTGGATTTCGGATCGGTGGGAGTGTCGCTCATGATCGCCTCACGGGTCGAACCGTCGTCAACGGCCGGACGGATGAAGCGTTGCGCCGGCGGCCGCGTCTGCGGGACTGCCCCCGGAGCCAAGCTCCGGGGGCGTTCGGGCCGGCATGAGACCGGCCCAGGGTCTTAGTCGATGACCTCGACGATGCGGTGACCGCGGTCGACCAGCACCGGGCGGTCGTTCACCACGGTGTAGCGGTAGCCCGGCTGCACGCGGTACTCGCTCGGGACGTCGTAGTAGGTCACGCCCGAGTTCGGCAGGGTCGCGCCGACGGCGACGCGGCCGTCGTAGTCGTACGAGCGGACGTTGCGCTCGCGGACGTAGCTGCGGAAGCGCGGGGCCATGTCGACGCCGAGGATGCCGCCCACCGTGCCGGTGGCCGCGCCGACCGCGCCGCCGACGATGCCGCCGATCGGGCCGGCCGCGTCGGCACCCGCGGCGGCGCCGCGCTCGGCGCCCGGGATGGTGCCCTGGGCCTGCGCGGCCAGCGGCAGCGACAGGGCGAGGGCCGAGGCGGCGATGAGGGTCTTGAAGGTCATGCGGTGCGTCTCCATTCCGTGGTGTTTCGCCGCGCTGGCGCAGCGAAGCTCGGGCCGGTAACGCCCGATCCCCGGAATCGGATGCATCTTTTTTTGTGGAGCGCCGGCCCGCGGCGGCCCGGGCGCCTACGCGTCCTTGGGCATCGCCGACTGGATGAACCGGTCGGAGCCGAGATCCTCCTCGTCGTAGCCCAGGAGCTCCGCGAGGCGGCCGCGGGCGCGGCTGACGCGGCTCTTCACGGTGCCGACCTTGCAGCCCATGATCGTCGCGGCCTCCTCGTAGGAGACGCCCTCGGCGCCGACCAGCACCAGCGCCTCGCGCTGGTCCGGCGGCAGCTTGGCGAGCGCCGACTGCAGGTCCTCGACGTCGAGCCTGTCGCCCTGGTGCGGCGCGGTGGCGAGCCGGGCCGCGTAGGACCCGTCCTGGTCCTCGACCTCGCGGACCCGCTTGCGATGGTCCGAGTAGAAGATGTTACGCAGGATCGTGAACAGCCACGCGTTCAGGTTCGTCCCCGGCTGGAACCGGGCGCGGTGCTGCCAGCCCTTCAGCAGGGTGTCCTGGACGAGGTCGTCCGAGCGGGCCGGGTTCGAGGTCAGCGACAGCGCGAAGGCGCGCAGCGACGGAACGGCCGCGAGCAGGCCGTTGCGGAATTCGGGCTCGATCGCCTCGCCCCGGGCGCGCAGCGCCGCTTCGAGCTTCTCGATCAGCTCGGCGAAGCGGGACGGCAGCGTCTCCTCGCCGATCCGGTCGTAGACCGTGCGCAGGTGCTCCCCGAGATGCGTGCGGATGCCGGGCGCCAGGTTCGGGCGGCCATCCCGAGTCCCGTCCTCCTGGGACAGGACGGTGTCGGTGTCGTCGCGGGTCATGCGTATCGCGCTCGTCAACTCATCGTGGCTCGACCTGTGGTCCCGAGCGGGTCGAGGCGGAGCGCTTGCCGGCTCGAACCGGTGGTGAGGTCCGGCCGATGCGCTCCTGTTACCGGGATTCTAGCGCATCGGCCGCGGCCATGCACCCTCGGGCAAAACACACTTAAGCTAAGTTGGCCGGTCTCAACAGCCGGATCGCCCCGTCGCGCAGGGTCAGGACGTCGCCGCGGGCGAGATCGGTCCAGCACTCGTCCCGGGTCAGCGCCTGCGTGGCGATGACCGTCACCACGTCGTGCTCGGTGGTCTCCTGGGCGAAATCCACCTGCCAGTCCTCGTCGATCAGGGTGGCCTTCCCGAAGGGGGCGCAGCGGGTGAGGTAGCAGAGGCGCTTGCCGCAATGGGCGTAGAGGGTGCGGCTGTCGGTGAGCAGCATGTTGAACACGCCGAGCGCGTGCAGCTCGCCCGCGAGGTCGGCCACCGCCCGGTCGAGGGTCTCGGGGCGGGGCAGGGCGCGGAACCGGGCCTGGAGCCGGCCGAGCATCCAGCAGAAGGCGTGCTCGCTGTCGGTGGAGCCGATCGGCATGAAGCCGCCCAGCGGCAGCCGCTTCACGCCCTTGAGCTGACCGTTATGCGCGAAGGTCCAGCGGCGGCCCCACAATTCCCGGGAGAACGGGTGGGTGTTCTCCAGGCTGACCCGGCCGCGATTGGCCTTGCGGACATGGGCGACCACGATCCGGCTCTTGATCGGCATGTCGCGCAGGAGCCGGGCCAGCTGCGAGCGGGCGCTGGGCTCCGGCTCGTGGAAGCTGCGACAGGTGCGGCCGTCGTAGAAGCTGATACCCCAGCCGTCGGCGTGCGGCCCGGTCTCGCCGCCGCGCCGGGCGAGGCCCGCGAAGGAGAAGCGGATGTCGGTCGGCACGTTGGCGCTCATGCCGAGCAGTTCGCACATCGTCTTTCAGCCGGGCCATGCGGGGAAGCGGCCCCGTTTAGGAGCGTTCGGCCGTCCCGACAACGGCTTTCGCGCGGGTCAGCGGGCGAGATAGTCGGTCAGCGTCATGCCGACCATGATGGCGACCCAGAAGAAGCCGAGCCCCGAGAACAGCCGGATCAGGGGCGGCTCGTGGATCACCTCCATGGAGACGAGGAGGATCAGCGCCACCATCACGGCGACGACCGCGAGCTCCACGATCCAGACCTGCGCGAAGGGGAGGGTGGCGCCCAGCGTCACGTTGACGGCGAGCAGGGCGAGCAGCGCCAGGAAGGTGAGGACGGGCGTGCGCAGGCGCTTCCGGAGCAGGGCGCGGTCGTCGGCGCTCAGGGTCGCGAGGGGGTTCCGCATCCTACCGGTTCACCACGTAGAGGATCGGGAAGGCGAGGATCCAGACCAGATCGATGAAGTGCCAATACAGGCCGTAGACCTCGATCCAGTTCTGGTGCCGGGCGAGGAACCCGGCCCTGGCGGCCATCCACGTCATGCCGAGCAGGAGCGCGATGCCGGTGAACAGGTGCAGCGCGTGGAGCAGCGTCGCGACGTAGTAGAGGTTCACGAACAGCCGCGCCGCCGGCGTCTCGGCGAGGGCGAAGGGCCTGTCGCTGAGGAACGGCATCATGTGCTCGGCCCAGTCGGCGTAGTACTCGTAGCCCTTGAGCACGAGGAACAGGCCACCCAAAGCCGCGGTCGCCAGCATCGCCCGGACCATGGCGCGCTGCCAGCCCATGCGCGAGAACTCGATCGCCATCGACATGGTCAGGCTGGAGCAGATCAGAACCACGGTGTTGGTGGCCCCGATCCAGAACTTCAGATGCTTGGCCGCCGCGACCGTCGCCTCGGGGTGCTGGATCCGGGTGATCAGCGCCACCAGGAACAGGGCCGCGAACAGCAGCAACTCGGTGATCAGCCACGCCCAGATGCCGAGCGTCGCCGCTTCGCGCTGCTGCGCCACGCTCTCGAAATGGTGGGCGCGGGCGACCCCGACGCCGTCGGCGAGGGGCTCGCTCATCCGTGCTGGTCCCGGGCTTCCTGTGCCTGGATCGGGTAGTCGTAGGGGATGCGCGGCACCTCCGGCGGGGACAGGAAATTGTGCGTCGGCGGCGGGGACGACGTCTCCCACTCGAGCCCCTTCGCGTTCCACGGGTTGGCGGGCGCCTTCCGCCCGAACCAGAGGGAGTAGACGAGGTAGAGCATCGGGAAGAGGTAGCCCGCCGCCAGGATCGTGGCGCCGGCCGAGGACAGGACGTTCAGGAGCTGGAACTCGGCCGGGTAGGTCGCGTAGCGCCGCGGCATCCCCAGATAGCCGAGGATGAACTGCGGGAAAAAGGTCACGTTGAAGCCGAGGAAGATCAGCAGCGCCGAGACCCGCCCCCAGGGCTCGCTGTACATGCGGCCGGTGAATTTCGGCCACCAGAAGTGCAGGCCGCCGAGGAAGGCCAGCACCGTGCCGCCGACCATGATGTAGTGGAAATGCGCGACCACGAAGTAGGTCGCGTGGATGTGCTGGTTGATGGCGAGCGTCGCGAGGTAGAGCCCGGTGAGCCCGCCGAGCACGAACAGGCCGATATAGCCCATCGCGTAGAGCATCGGCGTGTCGAGGCGCAGCGCCCCCTTATGGATCGTGGCCGTCCAGTTGTAGACCTTCACGGCCGAGGGCACCGCCACCGCGAAGGACAGGGCGGAGAACACCAGCGAGGCCAGGTCGCTCTGCCCGTTGACGAACATGTGGTGGCCCCACACGAAGAAGGTCACCGAGGCGAGCCCGATCGACGCGTAGGCGACGAAGCGGTAGCCGAACAGCTTCTTCTGCGCGAAGGCCGGGACGATCTCGGAGATCACCCCCATGCCGGGCAGGACCATGATGTAGACGGCCGGGTGCGAGTAGAACCAGAACAGGTGCTGGAACAGCACCGGGTCGCCGCCGTAGGCCGGGTCGAACACGCCGATGTGGAAGGCACGCTCCGCGATCAGCAGGATCAGCGCGGTGGTGATGACGGGGGTGGCGAGCAGGAAGATCAGGCTCGTGGCGTAGTGCGACCAGACGAAGATCGGCAGCTTGAACCACGTCATGCCGGGCGCCCGCATGGTGTGGATCGTGACCACGAAATTGAGCCCGGTCAGGATCGACGAGAAGCCCACGATCGTGACGCCGATCAGCGCCGGCAGCACCCAGGTGTTCGAGAAGGCGGTGGAGAGCGGCGCGTAGAAGGTCCAGCCGGTGTCGACGCCGCCGAGCACCACCGAGACAAGGGTGAACAGGGCGCCGGCCATGAACACGTACCAGCTCGTCAGGTTGAGCTTCGGGAAGGCGAGGTCCTTGGCCCCGATCATCAGCGGGATCAGGAAGTTGCCGAAGGTCGCGGGGATCGACGGGATCAGGAAGAACCAGACCATCACCACCCCGTGGATGGTGAAGGCCTTGTTGTAGGTATCGTTGGTCATGATCGCGCCGTTCGGCACGACGAGCGCGAGGCGCACCACGCCGGCCGCCAGGGCCCCGATCACGAAGAAGCCGGTGATCGAGGCGAGGTAGAGGATCGCGATGCGCTTGTGATCGGTGGTGAGGAACCACGAGCGCAGGGTCGATTCCGCGTGCAGGTAGTCGGATTTTCGCCCGATCGTGGATTCCGGGGCGTGGGGTTCCCGGCGGGCGGTGCCGCCGACGCTGCCCGATGCGCTCATCGTGTCGCTCCCGGCAGCGTCGCGTCCGCGGCCTTGCCGGAGGCCGGACCCGCGTAGGATTTCAGGAAATCGATCAGCGTGCCGAGCTCGTCCGCCGGGATCCGGCCGGCGAAGCTCGGCATCACCTGCTTGCCACCGCCGGCGAGCCGGTCGCCGTTCGGGTTCAGGATCTTCTCGCGCAGCCACGCGTCGTCGGCGGTGACGGTGCGCCCGTCCGCGAGCTTGACTTGGCTGCCGTAGAGGCCCGCGAGGCTCGGCGCCTTCACGGACGAACCGGGGTCGTGGCAGCCGGCGCAGCCATAGGCCTCGTAGAGCGCCCGGCCCGCCGCGACCTTGCCCTGCTGCGCGCCGGCGTGGGTCAGCCAGTCCTGGTAGTCGCCGGGATTCATGAAGGTGACCTCGCCGCCCATCACGGAATGGTCGGTGCCGCAATATTCCGAGCAGTAGAGATGGTAGGTGCCGGTCTTCTCGGCCTTGAACCACAGGTCGGTGTAGCGGTCGGGCAGGGCCGCCACCTGCATCCGCACGGCCGGCAGGTAGAGGGCGTGGATCACGTCCTGGCTGATGATGTGCAGCCGGATCGGCTGGCCGATCGGCAGGTGCAGGTTGTTGATCTCGGACTGGCCCGTCGGGTGCTGGAACTTCCACATCCACTGCCGGCCGATCACCTCGACCACCATGGCGTCGGGGGGCGGGTTCTTCGACTCGACGAACAGTCGGGCGCCCCAGACGAAGAAGATCAGCGTCAGCAGGAACGGGATCAGCATCCAACTGATCTCGATGAGGTTCGACCGGATGCCCGAGGGGCTCCGGTCCGCCTCGGAGCCCTCGCGGTAGCGCAGGGCGAAGTAGGTGATCGCCACGAAGACCGGCACGGTCAGCAGCAGCGTCAGCACCGTGAAGGCCAGGATCAGCCAATCGGTCTCGATCGCCGTGGCGGAGACCGCGGCGGGCCAGAGCTGGAGGGAATCGTGGCTCGGCGTCATCGCGCGGCGGGCTCCGCCGGTTCGAGGGAGCGGCCGACGGTCAGGTCCATGGCGCGCCCGATCGGGATGCGGGCGCGAGTGTGGGCCTCGTCCCGGTAGCCGTAGCCGGAGAGCCGCGCCGCGGCCTCGGCCCGCTCGCGGTCGAGGTCGGCGTAGGGGTCGGCCTGCAGGTTCGGCGGCGGCGGCGCCAGCCGCGTCGTCTGCTGCGGCGTCAGGGTGGGCAGCGCCCGGCGCTGGCTCGCCGCGAAGGTGCCCATCAGCCAGACCATCGCGCCGACGACCGCCAGCGCCGCGAGCGCGAGGCCCGCCATCACCAGCACGGTGTTGCGGACGTTGACGTCGCGCGTCTCGTGCCCGGGATCGTCGGGATGGCGCTGCGTGTTGGCCGCCGGGCGCGGCGGCCGCCCGTTCAGGAGGCCGCTGCCGCGCAGGGTCAGCCCCGCGAGGATCGCCGGGATCAGGCCGGTGGGTCCGTCCGCGCTCATGCCGGCCTCCCGGCGCGGCGGGCGGTCGAGGCCGCGCGGTCGGCGCGCGGACGCATCAGCGGGCGCAAAGCGGCCGCGAGGCAGGCCACGGCGCCGGCGGCCAGCACGTCGCTCGGGCGGAGGAAGAAGCGGTCGCGCACCGCCGGGGTGATCAGCCAGAACATCTCCAGGGCGTGGATGGCGAGCGCCGCGCCGGCCAGGATCCGGGTGGTCGGGCGGCCCGGCCGCAGGGTCGCGAGCCCGGCCAGGACCACGACCGCGCCGGCCACGATCGCCAGCGCCCGCCCGACCCAGCCGCCGCGGGCGAGGTACCACGCCACCTCGGGCGGAAGGTTGGCCGACCAGACGATCAGGAACTGCACGAAGTGCATGTAGGCCCAGAGGCCGAGGAGGACGACGAGGGGGACGAGCCGGCCCCGGCCGGGGGCCGTGCGGCCGCGCCCCACGGGCTCCGGCTCCTCCCAGGCCAGCAGGATCGCCGCCGCGAAGGCGAGGCCGCTCCACGCCGTCATTACCAGGAGACCCAGGAGGGTGGAGTCGAGCCGCGGATCCAGGGAGGCGACGACGTCGGTGACGAACAGCGTGCCGATGACCGCGTGCAGGCCCACCGCCGGCACGGTCCGCCCCTCGCCGGGCGCCTCGAACGGCCTGGCGAACCGCAGCGCCAGCCAGGTCCAGGCGGCCAGATAGACGATCACCCGGACCGCGAAGAACGGCACCGTGAACCACAGGGCGGCCAGCGGCGTGCGCGCCGGGGCGCTCACCCACGGATAGAGCAGCGGCGCGGCGGCCAGCAGCGGCAGCGCCAGCACGGCCGCGACCGGCATCAGCGCCGTCAGCCGGCGCAGGCCCGCCAGCATCTCGATGCCGCCGCGCTCGCGGACCCGCTTGCCGAAGCGCTCGGCCACGATGACCACCGGCAGGGCGCCGACCGGCAGGGCGAGGAGGACCAGCCACGCCGCGAGATACGAGGCCGCGGCTCCGCGCCAGCCGCCCGCGATCAGGCAGACGGCCAGGAGGACGAGGCCGGCGAGGCCGAGAAGGGCGGGGCGCCTCACCGCGTCGCCTCCAGCCGCGCGCGATCCGCCTCGGGCAGGCTCGCCACCGGGGCGTCCTGGCTCAACTGGAGAGCGCGGACGTAGGCGACGATCGCCCAGCGGTCGGCCGAGGGGATCATCTGGGCCATGCCGAACATCGCCTTCCGGCCGTTCGAGATGGCGTCGTACAGGTCGGACGCGGAGGCCGCGCGCACCGGCCCGGCGGTGAGGTCGCCGGCGGACGGGAAGCCCCGGGCCACGATCATCCCGGCGCCGCGGCCGTCCTGCCCGTGGCAGGGGGTGCAGAACACCCCGTAGCGCTCGCGGCCCTGGTCGAGCAGCGCCCGGCTGATCGCCTGCGGCTGCGGCGCCGCGCGGGCCGGATCGATCCGCGGCACGGTGCCGGCCACCGGCTGGCGCATCGTGATCTCGCGGGGGAAGAACGGGTTCTTGTCCCAGGTCTTGGCCCGGGCCTGATCGGCCATGTCGGCCTCGCCGCAGGCGGCGAACGGCGCGAGGGCCAGGCAGGCGAGGAGGGCGCGCCTCATCGCGGGATCCGCCGGATCTCGAGGGGGCGCCCGGCCTCGGCCGGCAGGGAGGCGAGCCGCCGCTCGATCCGCGCCGCGTCGAACCGGTCGCCCCGCGCCTCGGCGGAGAGGAAGAACCGGTCCTCCGAGGCGCGCAGGAAGCCCGGGATGTTGAAGGCCGGGTGGTTCAGGCGCGGCAGGCGGTTGAGCACGAGGAGCGCGAGGTGGATCGCCACGCAGCCGGCCATCATCGCGAAGGAGACGCTCGGGACCACGAAGGACGGCCAGGACAGGCGCGGGCGGCCGCCGATCAGGAACACGTAGTCGTAGGCCGTGGCGTAGATGCACAGCGCGAAGAAGCCGAAGCCGCCGAGCAGGGCGCCTGCCAGGGCGTAGGGCAGGATCGAGCGCCCCTCCAGGCCCAGGGGCCGCAGGGTGCGGGGCATCGGCACCGGTCCGTGCCCGTCGAGATGGACGTGGTCCGGGCCGATCCCGGAGACCGCCTGGAGGGCGGCGGCGAGGTCGCCCTGGCTCGCGAAGGTCGCGGACACGCCCCACAGGGGCGCGGTGACCGGGTTCTCCTCGGGGCGACCCGTGGCCCCGGACGCGGCCGCGCGGGCGGCCTCCTGCGCGGCCGGCGACGCAGTCAGGGCGAGGCGGCGGCTCTCGACGATCGAGACGGCCGGCAGGTAGCGCAGGAACAGGAGCAGCAGGGTCAGGAACAGCCCGATCGAGCCCGCGAAGGTGGCGATGCCCCAGATGTCGGTCGTGTAGGGCAGCCTCGAGGAGGGCAGGAAGTCCTGCGTCAGGGTGACGACCAGGACCATGACGTGGTCGGCGTAGGCACCGATCGCCACGAGCAGCCCCACCGCCGCGATCGCCGGCGGCGCCGTGCGCGCCCGGGCCGACCAGAGGATCTGCGCGGGCAGGACGAGGCACAGGACCGCCGTCCAGGACACCAGGGCGTGGTCGCCGGTCATGCGCCGGACCAGGACGCCGCGCCCCTCGGCGTCGCCGTTGAGGAAGGTGTCGAAGTACTCGGCCGCGTAGCAGTAGGCGCTGGCGCAGCCGAGGCAGAGCAGCAGCCGCCCGAGGACGTCGAGATGGCGGTCCGTCACCAGGGCGTCGAGGCCGTAGACGAGGCGGATCAGCATCACGGTCACCGCCGTGACGCCGACGCCCGAATAGACCGCGTTGACCAGGAAGCTCACCGGCAGCAGCGTGCTGTGCCAGCCGGGCATCAGCGAGCCCGCCAGCATGACCGAGGCCCCGGTCTGGACCGAGACCACCAGCAGCACGCCGAGGAGCGCCACCGTCCGGTAGGCCTGGACCCAGATCTGCCAGTGGGCCGCCGAGCCGCGCCAGCCCGAGGCGAGGATGCCGTAGACCTGCGCGCGCAGGAGGGAGAGCTTGCGGGTCGGCGCCTTCGCGTCGAATTGGCGGAGCGCCTCGACGTGGGCCCGGTCGCGCAGCGTCGCGAGGTCCGGCAGCAGGCCGATGAACCAGAGGCTGACGCAGATCACCAGGAACGACACGATGTCGATCGCGTCCCACAGGAGCGGCGAGCGGAACTGCGGCCAGAGATCGTAGGTGTTGGGGTAGGGCAGGTTCCAGAAGAAGAACCAGGGCCGCCCGAGATGGATGATCGGGTAGAGGCCGGCGGCCGCGGTGGCGAGCAGCGCCAGGGTCTCGGCGACGCGGTTCACCGCCCCGCGCCACTCCGCGCCGAGCAGGAGCAGGATCGCCGAGACCAGCAGGCTGCCGGAGGCGACGCCGATCCACCAATCGTAGCTCGCGATGTCCAGCGCCCAGACGACGGCGTTGTTGTTCGCCCAGATGCCGGGGCCGGCGTAGAGCAGGTAGCCGAGGGTGAGGAGGAACAGGCCGAGGAGCGAGGCCGCCCCCGCGAAGGCGATCCACCAGCGCCGATTGCCGGGATGCGTCAGCGGGATCTCCGCGACCGCGCCGCCGATGTCCTCGAGGGTCGCGTCGGGCCGGATCAGGGCGCCGGACATGCTCAGCCCTCCCGTCCGTTCGGATCCGCGGCCGGGGCGAGCTCGGCGAGGTAGGTGGTGCGCGGCCGCGTGTTCAGGTGGCCGAGGAGCGCGTATTCCCGCGTGTCCCGGCGGGCGGCCGAGACCTGGCTCCCCGGGTCGGCGACGTTGCCGAAGGTGATCGCCCGGGTCGGGCAGGCACCCTGGCAGGCGGTCTCGACGCTCCCGTCGGGGATCGGCGCGTGGGCGTCCTTGGCCGAGGTGATCCGGGCCGCCGTGATCCGCTGGATGCAGTAGGTGCACTTCTCCATCACGCCGCGGGACCGGACCGTGACCTCGGGGTTGCGCTGCTGCTGCTCCACCGGGGTCGTGCCGCCGGTATAGTCGCGGTAGTTGAAGCGCCGGACCTTGTAGGGGCAGTAGCTCTGGCAGGTCCGGGTGCCGACGCAGCGGTTGTAGACCTGGAGATTCAGGCCCTCGCTGTCGTGGAGCGTCGCCTCGACGGGGCAGCCGAGCTCGCAGGGCGCCTGCTCGCAATGCATGCAGGGCACCGGCTGGAAATGCGTGGTCGGGGCGTCGAGGCCGCCCGCGTAGTAGCGGTCGACCCGCAGCCAGCCCATCCAGCGGCCGAGCGCGACCTCCTCGCGCCCGACCACGGGGATGTTGTTCTCCGCCTGGCAGGCGGTGACGCAGGCGTTGCAGCCGATGCAGGCGTCGAGGTCGATGGCCATGCCCCACTGCGCGGCGACCCAACGGTCCTGGCTCTCCGGGGGCGGGTAGAACGAGGCGGGGGTCGGCGCGCCCTTCGGGTCGCCCGCGGGCGCGGCGCCGAGCGCCTGCACGCGCACGAGGTCCTGCCCCTCCATCGTGCCGAGGTGCTGGGTAGTGACCGGCTTGCGCACGCGGCCGGTCTTCGTCAGCCGGGCGCCGGCGAGGCGCCAAGTCGAACCGGCCGGGCGCAGGGGCGCGGAATCGTAGCCGAGGCCGCGGGCGAGGTGGTCCGGCACGTCGCGGCCGTAGCCGAGGGTGAGGGTGACGGTGTCGTCGGCCTGGCCGGGCAGGATCCAGGCCGGCCCCTCGACCGCGCGGCCGCCGGCCTCGACCCGCAGGATGTCGCCCGTCGCGATCCCCGCGCGCTCGGCGAGGCGCGGGCTCACCGCGACCACGTTCTCCCAGACCACCTTGGTCAGCGGCTTCGGGAGTTCCTGCAGCCACGCGAGGTCGGCGTGGGTGCCGTCCCAGATCGTCGGATCGGGCCGGAACAGCACCTCGATTTCGCCGGCGGACGCGGGGGATGGGGCGGCCGCGGGGGCCGCCGCCTGCGTCAGCGCGACGGTCTCGGCCGGGCGCGCGCTGCCCGCCCAGAAGCCGAGGCGCAGGGCCTCGGTGAAGCGGGCCTCGAAGGCCGCGTCGTCCTCGCCGGCGCTGCGCGCGCCCGCCTTGAGGAGGTCGAGGGCGTCCTGGCCGCTCTCCCCGCCCTCGCCGCCGGCCAGGAAGGCCAGCATCTCCGAGGGCGTCCGACCGTTGTAGAGGGGCGCGACGGTCGGCTGGATCAGCCCCACGGTCCCGTCGAGGGACCGGATGTCGCCCCAGGATTCCAGCGGGTGGGCGGCGGGCAGGTGCCAGTCGGCATGCGCGCCGGTCTCGTCGTAGTAGAGTCCCGCGTGGATCTTGAGCGGGACGCGCGCCATCCGGGCGGCAAAGTCGAGGGCGCCCGGCGCCTCGTAGACCGGATTGGCGCCGAGCACGACGAGCGCCTTGACGGCACCCTGATCCAGGGCCTCCGCGAGCTCCGCGAGGGTCCCGGCGCCCGTCTCCTCCGCGGGCGCCGTGTGGACCAGGGTCGTGCCGGTGTTGCCGAGGGCGCCGTTGAGGCGGTGGACCAGCGCGTGCAGTTCCGGGCTCGCGGTCAGGCCGGCGGTGACGATGCCGCTTCCCCGGGCCTCGGCGAGCGCCGTGCCGGCACCCCGCGTCCAGCGCGCGACGGGGTCGTCGCCCGCCGGCGCCGCGCCGCCGGCGGCCAGGGCGAGGAGGTCCCGGGCGAGATTCTCCAGCCGGCCGGCCGGGACCGCGAGTCCGTAATCCGCTTTGGCGCTGGTCAGCGTCGGCGTCGGCGCCGCCGCGTGGAGGGTGAGGAGGCGCCCCTCCGCGTAGGCCGCGCGCCGCGCCTCGCTCCAGCGCCGCGACAGGCCGACCTGGCCGGGCCCGAGGTCCAGGAAATCGCCGTCCAGCGCCACGATGGTGCGGGCGCGGCCGAAATCCGGGATGGTCTCCAGCGGCCGGCCGTAGGCCTGGCGGGCGCCCTCGTAGATCCCGCCGCGGCCGGCCCCGGCGCCGGTGTACCAGCGCAGAGCCGGGTAGGCGGCCCGCAGCCGCGCGATCTGGGCCGCCACGTCGGGCGACGTCACCGGGCCGGTGAGCAGGGCGAGACCCTCGCCCCGGCTCTCGCGCCAGCCCGGCATCCGAGCCTGGAGATCCGCCCGGAACGCCGGCCAGGAGCTCGGCCGCCCGAGATGCTGCACCGCCTGGGAGCGGAACGGGTCGTAGAGCCCGAGGACCGAGGCCTGGGCCAGCACGTCGGTGCCGCCGCGGCTCCAGGGATGCTCGGGGTTGCCCTCGATCTTCAGGGGGCGGCCGTTGCGGGTGGTGACCAGGATGCCGTTGCCGAAGCCGTCGAACACCGCCGAGGAGGCGTAGGACAGGTCCGTGCCGGGCACGATCCGCTCGGGCTGGTTGACGTAGGGCACCTCGTAGTCGCGGCCGTTGCCCCCGCCGCAGGCCGTGAGGCCGCCCAGCGCGAAGGAGGCGGCCATGAGCTTCAGGAAGCCGCGCCGCTCCGGGGCAGCGGCGAGCCGGGACGCCGACGGGAACTCGGCCGCCAGGTAGGCGCGGAACTCGGGGCTGTCGGCCACGGCGTCGAGGCTGCGCCAGAAGCGCGGTCCGTCGCCGCCGGCGAGTTTTTCGCGCAGGGCCGCGATGTCGGGGGCGCCGGTCATCGGTGGCAGATCCCGCATTCGGTCAGCCGCTCCCCGCCGCGGATATGGTACTGGGCCACGAGCTTCGGGCCCAGACTCGCCTGATCGGCCGGCGGCTTCCAGGTCATGTTCCAGACCTGATCCGGCGTGCGGACGTACTTCTCCGGGGCCCGGTGGCAATCGAGGCAGAACTGCATCTCGAAGGCGTTGGCCCGGTAGGTCATCTGCATCGACGTGACGTCGCCGTGGCAGGTCGAGCAGCCGATCCCCTTCGTCACGTGGACGGAGTGGTTGTAGTAGACGTATTGCGGCAGCTTGTTCAGCCGCTTCCATTCCAGCGGCTTGTCCTGCGCGTAGCTGTCGCGCACCGGCTTGAGCATCTCGGAGCCGGTCCAGATCTGCGAGTGGCAGGTCATGCAGGTGTGCGTCGGCGGGATGCCGGCGGTGGCCTCCCGGTCGACCGTGGTGTGGCAGTAGCGGCACTGGATGCCGAGCTCGCCGGAATGGTGCTTGTGGCTGAACGGCAGCGGCTGGGCCGGCGCGATCCCGACGCCCGTAACGTAGTTCGAGCGCACGATCCCGGCCGCCAGGACCGGGACGCCCACCAGGCAGGCCACGCCGGTCATCAGCGCGAGGCGGTAGAGCGCGTCGGCGCCGGGGGTGAACAGCTGCGCCATCAGGCCGTCCCGGACGTCGAGCCGGCCGTGCCGTGCCCTTCGGTCTGCTCAGCCCCTCGCCGCACGCGTCACCCCATCCTCTGGTCCCGCCCGAGATCGGCTGCGCCGGCACGCCCACGCGATGCGGTCCGGGCGGACGCGGCGACCGGACCTCGCGGCACGCTCCGGATCGCGCCGCGTGCAGAGAATCGAACCTAGAGCGCTTCCAGACCAGGGCTAGAACTTGGATCAGTCCGGCCGACATGTCGCACGGGGCCGGGCCGCGCCGGCCGCCCTTTCCGCCGCGGCCCCGAAGGCCTATGCCGCGGACGGCGGCGGACCGCGGCGGACCCGCCCGATGCTGTCCGGAGACGCATGGAATCCGATCCTCTCCTCCTGACGTGGCGCGCCGCGCGGCCGCAGCACACCGTCGCGGCGGCCCTCGCGGTCGGGGTCGGCGCGCCGCTCTGCGCGCTCGCGCTCCTGTGCCTGCGCGACCTGATCGCGGTCCTGCCGCGCGACGAGGCGCCGATCCTCCCGTTCCTGCGCGTGGCGGCGGAGCTCCCAGGCCGGGAACTGGTGCTCGTCCCCGGCATCCCGATGCGCCCCGCAGAACTCGAACTCACGGCTTTCCTGTGCATCGCGGTCTGCGCGCTGGCGCTGGCGGGGGTAGGCTGGTTCGTGGCGCGCCTGTGCTTCAAGGCGCAGAACAGGGCCGGGGACGCCGTCCGCGAGGGCGTGCTGCAGGCGATCCTCGACGCCCCCGCGGGCGCGCGAGACGAGGCGCGCGGCCTCACCCGGATCGTCGGCGAGGTACTGGCCCGGGCCGACCGCCTGCTGGCCGCCGGCATCGTCCTGCCGGCGATGACCCTCGCGGCCCTGATCCTGGCCCTCGGCTTTGCGGCGCTCGCCGCGCCCCGGCTGGTCCCCGCGGCGGTGATCGGCCTCGCGGCGATCGGCCTCGCCTACGGGCTGGTTCTCGAGCGCGCGCGCGACCGGCACGAGCTGCGGCTGCGCTCGAGCGCGCGCGCCGAGGAGAGCCTGAACGACCTCGTCCGGCGGCTGCCCGCCGTGCGCAACCACGGCGCGGCGGCCATCGAGCGCCGCCGGATCGCCGCCCGCGTCGCCGCGATGCGGGCCAATGTCGGGCGGGCCGAGGCGCGGCTGGCCTATGCCCGGGCGCCGGCCCTGGCCCTGGCGGTGATCCTTCCGGCGATCGCCGCCGGCACCGCGCTGTGGCGCTCGGGACCGGGCCAGCCGCCCGCGGCCCCGGTGGATCCGGCCGCCCTCGTGGCGGCCGTGGGCGCCTTCGGCCTCGCCGGCTGGCTCGCGGCGATCTGCGCGCGGCTCTGGATGGTCCGCAGGTCGGTGCGCCCGCGCCTGCGCGACCTCGCCCGCACCATCGCGGCCCTCGAGGGGCGGCGGGCGCGGGCCGCCCGCAGCGGCGCCGCCGCCCTGCCGCTGCCCCGGTCCGGGATCCTGGCCACCGAGGGCGTCGGCGCCTTCGATCCGGCCACGGGCGAGCGCCTGACCGGCGTCGACGTGGCCGTGTCGATGCCGGGGCACGTGGCGATCACGGGCAGCCGCGGCAGCGGCGCCCGCGCGCTGGCGGCGGTGCTGGCCGGCCAGGTCGAGCCGACGGCCGGCGCCGTCACCTACGCGGGCACGGACCTGCGCGACTTCGACGCCGCCGAGCGCGCCCGGCGGATCGCCTTCACGTCCGGCGAGGCGATCCTGATGGAGGGCTCCCTCCGGCAGAACCTGCTCTACGGCACCGATCCGGCGACCGCGCCCGACGACATCGCGCTGATCGGTATCAGCCGGCTCACCGGACTCGACGGCTTCGTGTACGCCCGCGGGCTGACCGGGCGGCTCGACCCGGCCGCCCAGCCGCGGCTCGCCGCCGCGATCGTCGCCGCGCGCCGCACCATGCGGGTGGCGCTGGCCGCCAAGGGCGCCGAGCGCCTCGTCGAGCCCTTCGACCCCGACCGCTACAACAATCAGGCGAGCATCGGCGAGAACATCCTGTTCGGCGAGCCGGTGGGCGGCACCTTCGCGCCCCTGCGCTTCGCCCGCCACCCCTACCTGCGGGCGGTCCTGGAGGCCGAGGGGCTGGTCCGGCCGCTCACCGAGATCGGCCTGTCGGTGGCCCGCAGCACGGTGGAGATCTTCGCCGACCTGCCCAACGACCACCCCCTGTTCGACGCCTACTCGCTGTTCCAGGCGGCCGAGCGGGGCTATTTCGAGGATCTCGTGGCGCGCCTGCCCGGGGCGGCGAGCCTGCGGCGGGGACCGGCGGGCCAGCGCGACCGCGCGCGGCTGATCGGCCTCGCGCTGCGCTACAACGAGTCCCGCCACCGCTTCGGCCTGATCGACGGCCCGTTCGAGGAGCGCCTCGTGCAGGCGCGCCGGTCCTTCGCCCGGATGCTGCCGGCCCACCTCGCCGGCGCGGTGGTCTTCCACGATCCCTCGCGGGTCAATCCGGCCGCGAGCCTGGAGGAGAACCTGCTGTTCGGCCGGATCAGCCTCGGCGAGGCCAATGCCGAGCCGCGGGTGCGCGAACTGGTGCGGCGGGTGCTGGCGGACGAGGGCCTCGAGGCCTCGGTCTACGGCCTCGGCCTCGACAGCAAGGTCGAGATCCAGCCCAGCACCGGGGCGCTGGCGGACGGCGCGATCAACGCCCGCGAGCGGGTGGCGATCGAGCTGAGCCGGTGCCTCGCCCGCGACCCCGACATCCTCGTGGTGGCGGTCGCGATGGACGAGCGGAAGGCCGAGGGCGCGCGCGAGCGTCTCGCCCAGCTGCGGCAGGCGCGGGCCGGGCGCGGCCTCATCGTCTTCCTGTCCGAGACGGGCCTCGCCGAGTGCGCCGCGCCGTTCGACGCGGTGATCGCCGTGGAGAACAGCGCGGTCGTCGCGCCCGTGCCGGCGAATGTCGAGCGGGAGCCGGAACCCGCGGCCTGAGGGGAACCGGCGGCGGTGCGGCCGCGCCGTCGTCCCGGCGATGCCCGTCCGCGGGGGAGGGGGCGCCTCCGCGGGGGCGGCGGGCGGGCAGGACGCAGCCTCACGGCCGCCGCAATACTCCGTCAGGTCGCGAGGCCGCGCCCGTCCGGCAGCCATCCCGGCCGATCCAGCGCGGACGGTTCATGCCCCTGTCGACCTCGCTTCCCCTCGCCGCCGGCCTCGTTCTGCTGGCCCTCGCAGGCCCGGCCGCCGCGCAGGCGGGCAAGGCCGAGGCGCCGATTCCGGCCGCGACCCTCGCGCTGATGGCGCAGAAGGGCGTGACGGCCGCCTCGCCGGTCCTGTTCCGGGCCTACAAGAAGGAATCGGAGATCGAGGTCTGGAAGAAGGGCGCCGCGGGCTACGTCTACATCAAGACCTTCCCGATCTGCCGCTGGTCCGGCCAGCTCGGGCCCAAGCGCAAGACCGGCGACCGTCAGACCCCGGAGGGGTTCTACGCCGTGCCCCGGCGCCAGATGAACCCGAACTCGCACTACTATCTGTCCTTCGACGTCGGCTATCCCAACGCCTACGACCGGGCCCATGGCGGGACCGGCTCCGCCGTGATGGTGCACGGGATCTGCTCGTCCATGGGCTGCTTCGCCATGACCAACGGCACGGTCGGCGAGATCTACGCCATCGCCCGGGACGCGCTGAACGGCGGGCAGGCGGCCTTCCAGTTCCAGTCCTACCCGTTCCGGATGACGGCCGAGAACATGGCCCGCCACCGGACCGATCCCAACATCGCCTTCTGGCGGGAGCTCAAGGCCGGCTCCGACCGGTTCGAGGCCAGCCGGGAGGAGCTGCAGGTCTCGGTCGTCGCGGGCCGGTACGCCTTCGCGCCCGCCCGGGATCCCGCCGTCGAGGCGGCCGTCACCACCCGCCGGGCGGTCGAGGAGGCGCGGATGGCCGCGCTCGCCGAGGCGGGCGAGCCCGCCGTGCGCACCACCTATTCCGACGGCGGGCAGAACGCCTTCTGGGCGGCCTACACGGCCCGGGGCGGCGCGGTGGGGGACATCAGCCGGCCGGAGGCCCTGGCCTTCGCCGGGCAGGAGGTGGTGGTCGTGCCGGGCCATCGCGTCCATCGCCCGGTGCCCGAGACGGTCTGGGCCGGCTGGGCCGCGCCCGGATCGGGCCTGTCGCCGCGGCAGATGGCGGGCTTCGTGCCGGTCTACGAGCGGGCGCCCGACCCGTTCGGGTCCCTGGTCGCGCCGCTCCCGACGCGGTACAGCGACGCACTCCCGTCCTGGCTGGCCGCGGGACTCGCCGGATCGGCGACCGGCCGCCCGATTCTGGCCGGGTCGCCGGCCGGTCTCCTGGCCGCCGCGGAGCCCCTCTGAGCATGCGAAGGCCCTTCGCGGCGGCCCGTGCGTGTGCGCGGACGCACATCACGACCGCGTGCGGCACACCAATTCATGATACGGCAGGGGATGAGCGGTACACCTGCTCCGTCGGCCTGCCGTATTCAGAGCTACCTTCCCGGAACGGCGACGGGGTTTCGATCATAAGTGATCGGGACCGACTGTCCGCGGATTCGTGATCGCCATGTCGAACAGTTCCGAGCCGACCATCCTGGCGGCCGACCAGGACCTCGCACTGCGCTTCTGGGGCGTCCGCGGCTCGACGCCCGTCAGCGGCCCGCAATACGCCGAGTTCGGCGGCAGCACGCCCTGCATCGAGGTGCGGTGCGGCCAGCGCATGTTCATCGTCGACGCGGGCTCGGGCATCTACAACCTCGGGCAGGGTCACCGGACCGATCTGCCCCAGGAAGTCGACCTGCTGTTCAGCCACCTGCATCTCGACCACACCGCGGGTCTGCCCTTCTTCAAGCCGGCGGTCCTCGATCCCGACCGGGTGATCAACACCTATTGCGGCAACCTCGGCGGCGAATCGGCCGGGCCGACCCTCGACCGCCTGTTCGCGCCGCCGCTCTTCCCGGTTACGCTCGACAAGCTGTGCTGCACCTTCCACCACCACGGCTTCGAGGCGGGTCAGACCCTGGCCTTCCCGGACGGCACGCGCGTCGCCACGATCCTGCTGAACCATCCGCAGGGATCGGTCGGCTATCGGTTCGAGCACGGCGGCCGACGCCTGTGCTTGATCAGCGACATCGAGCACAGCGACCCGTGGCCGGATCCGGAGCTCGCCGCCTTCGTCGCCGACGCCGACCTGATGGTCTACGACGGCATGTTCACCGACGGGGAATATCCGACCTGCCGGGGCTGGGGGCACTCGACCTGGCAGAAGGGCGTGGAGCTCGCCCGGAACGCCGGCGTGAAGGCGCTCGGGATCATCCACCTGCACCCGGCCCATTCCGACACGGCGCTGCGCGACATGGAGGCCGACCTCCAGGCCGAGATGCCGACGGCGTTCATCGCGCGCGAGCGCCAGAGCCTCATCGTCGGCGCCCCGCGGGCGGTGAGCGGCCGGCCGAGCGCGCGCCCGGCCGTGGCGCGAGAGATGCGCCGCCGAATCAAGGTCGCCTGAGGCCGGGCGTCAGACGGAGCGCCGCCGGCGCGTCCGGCTGTACCGGGCCCAGGTGAACAGCACGAACAGCGCGACGCCGATGATCAGGATGCTCCAGCCGTAGTTGCTGACGAGCTGCGCGTCGATCGGGTGGCCGACGTACCCGAGCGCCACCAGCAGACCGAGCACCGCGATCGCCGCGGAAACGAGCATCCCTACAATCATCGAAGTCCCCGGCGCGTCCCATCCGCGCGATTCGGCAGGGCCGTATGGTGGGGAAGAATGCACGGCGGCGGCACCCGTTCCAGCCCCGTGATCAGCCTGCCGCGAGCCGGCGCGCGGTCCCTCGGCCGCGATCATCCGCCCCGCGCTGTTCACCGGAATGGCGCGGCGGCGCATTCGGCGGCTCCCATCGCGCCGAAGTTAGGCTAAGTAGGCCGCCTGACGGCGCCCCGAGGCGCGCGAGGAGCTCGAGACCACGGCGATGAGCGGCCAAGACAACACGACGGCGTCCGCGACGGCGCACACCAGCGAGCAGACGCATTCCGCCGCCGCCCCGGGCCCCCTGCGCCCGCAGGACCAGCTCGTGACCATCTACGGCGGCTCCGGCTTCCTGGGCCGGCACGTGGTGCGGGCGCTGGCCAAGCGCGGCTACCGGATCCGCGTCGCAGTGCGCCGGCCGGACCTCGCGCTGTTCCTGCAGCCGCTCGGGAAGGTCAACCAGATCGTCGCCGTCCAGGCGAACCTGCGCTACCCGGACTCGGTGGCCCGGGCCGCCGAGCGGTCGGACGTGCTGATCAACCTCGTCGGCATCCTGCAGGAGACCGGCTCCCAGAGCTTCGCGCGGCTGCAGGTCGACGGGGCCGAGGCGATCGCCCGCGCCGCGGCGCGCCAGGGCGCCCGGATGATCCAGGTCTCGGCGATCGGCGCCGATCCGGCCTCGCCGTCGCTCTACGCGCGCACCAAGGCGGAGGGCGAGGCGCGGGTCTTCGCCGCCTGCCCGGACGCGGTCGTGTTCCGGCCCTCGCTGATCTTCGGGCCGGGTGACAGCTTCTTCAACCGCTTCGCCGGCCTCGCCCGGGCGCTCCCGGTCCTGCCGCTGACCGGCGGCCAGTCCCGCTTCCAGCCGGCCTTCGTGGGCGACGTCGCCGAGGCGATCGCCCGCGCGGTCGACGGCACCCTGGCGCCCGGCAAGGTCTACGAGCTCGGCGGCCCGGAGGTGGGCACGCTGGAGCATTTCGTGCGCTACATGCTGAAGACGATCCGGCGGAAGCGGGTCGTCGTGGACCTGCCCGTGCCGGCGGCCAAGCTCCAGGCCCGCATGCTGGAGATCGCCGACACGCTGACCTTCGGCCTGCTGCCGGATTCGCTGAAGCTGACCCGCGATCAGGTCACGCTGCTCCAGAACGACAACGTCGTCTCGGAGGCCGCCAAGGCCGAGGGCCGGACCTTCGAGGGGATCGGGATCACGCCGACCGCCGCGGAGGCGGTGGTGCCGGGCTATCTCTGGACCTTCCGCAAGGCGGGCCAGTTCGCCACCGATCGCGACGAGGAAGTCCTGTCCGAGGTGCCCGACACGCTGGCGTCGCAGCCCCTGGCGGCCGGATCGCAGCACCGGCCGAAGACCGCCTCCGGCCCGGCGATCGGCGCCGATGCCGGCAGCTCGCCGGGGGCCGGGCAGGGCAGCATGGGCGTGCGCTGGGGAACCCGGAACCCGGGCTAGGTGACGCTCCTCGCCCGGATCGCGCCGTGAGCGCACCCTCTCTCCACGGGTCCGGCGGCCCGGTCCCGCGGCGCGTCCTCGTCACCGGGGCGGCCGGTTTCGTGGGCGGCCACGTCCTGCCGCTCCTGGCGGGGGCGACGGCGGGGTCGGCGGTGCGGGCGGGCGACTGCGTGGCCGGGATCGGGCGGGGGCGGTCGCCGCGCCTGCCGGAGGGCGTCACCTACGCGGCGATCGACCTCCTCGACGAGGTCACGCTCGGCGGCTTCGTGGCGCGGTTCCGGCCAACCGCGATCCTGCATCTGGCGGGCCTCGCCTCGGTGGCGGATTCCGCGAGCGGCCCGGGCCAGACGTGGCGGGTCAACGTCAACGGCCTGATGAACCTCGTGGCCGCGGTGGAGGCGGTGCCGGGCTGCACATTCTTCTTCGTCAGTACCGGCGAGGTCTACGGCAGCGCGTTCCTCGCCGGCCACGCCCTCAGCGAGGCGGTCGAGCCCCTGCCGCGCAACACCTACGCCCGGTCGAAATGGGTCGGCGAGCAGCTGCTCCGCGATCTGCTGCCCCGCATCGGCGTGAAGCTCGTCGTGCTGCGGCCGTTCAATCATATCGGTCCCGGCCAGGACGAGCGCTTCGTCGTGGCCTCCTTCGCGGGACAGATCGCCCGGATCGAGGCCGGCCTCGTCCCGCCCTGCCTGGAGGTCGGCAACCTCTCCTCCTACCGCGACTTCCTCGACGTCGCCGACGTGGCGAGCGCCTACGCCGACCTGATCGGCCGCGCGGACTCCCTCGCGGACGGGAGCGTGTTCAACATCAGTTCGGGCCAGCCGCGGACGATCGCCAGCGTCCTCGAGGACCTACGCGCGCGGGCCCGGGTCCCGTTCGAGATCCGCATCGCCCCGGAGCGGGTACGGCCGACCGAGATCCCCCTGGCCGCGGGCGATGCCGGTCACCTCCACGCCGCCACCGGCTGGCAGCCGCGGGTCTCGTGGGACGCGGCCCTGACCCGGGTTCTGGACGATGCGCGGGCGCGGCTCGCGGACGTGCGCGAGACCCGCTGAGACGCTGGCTCTCGCGCGAAGCGGCGCTCAGCGCTCCGCGACGCCGATCAGCGCGGTGGAGGGGATCGGCAGGACGGGTCGACCGCCCGCCATGCGCCGCCCCTCCGCGACCACCGCGGCCCGGTCATCCGCGCTCAGGTCGACCCAGTCCGGCGACAGGCCGAACACTGTGTCGGGGTCGTCGAGCAGGGCGACGTCGAGCACGTAGTCGAAGGTCACCCGGTCGATCCGCGGGGCCGCGTACCCGGCCGCGACCAGTTCCCGGGTGAAGCCGGCCGGATCGCCGAGCGCCCGCACCCCGTCGGGCATCGCCCGGCTCTCGCGCTCGGGGAACAGCCGGCGGCGGATCTCGCCGAGCAGCAGGAACGTCGCCGCGCCCTGGTCCTGCCAGGTCGCCACGACGCCCAGTCCCCCGGGCCGCGTCACGCGCGCCATCTCGGCGAGGCCCTTCCGCCAGTCGGGGAACAGGATCACCCCGAAGATCGAGAACACCGCGTCGAAGCCGCCGTCGGGCAGGTCGAGGGCTTGGCCGTCCATGACCCGCGCGTCGACGTTGGGCAGGCCCGCGCCGGCGATGCGCGCGACCATGCCGGGCGCGAAGTCGACCGCGAGGACCCGCGCCCCCGACCGCGCCGCGGCCAGCGCCAGGGCACCGGTGCCGGCCGCGACGTCGAGGACGCGGCATCGCCCGGTCAGCGGCACCCGCGCGAGCGCCGCCTCCGCGAAGCGCGCGGTGAACGGGTGGGCGGTCGTCGCGTAGTGCTCGGCGACCTTGTCCCACCGATCGGGGTCCTCGAACTCGCGCAATGCTTCAGCTCCGCTCCATCATGTAACTTGATAAGTATCGTGATCGGGCGCGGTTGCCAATCCCGGGCCCGGTGTGATGGATCGGCGGGTGCGCACCGACAGCCGCCTCTCCCGGACGCTCCATGTGCTGCTTCACATGGCCCGCCACGACGGACCGATGACGTCCGAAGCGATCGGGCGGATGCTCGGGACGAACCCGGTGGTCGTCCGGCGGACGATGGCCGGGCTCCGGAACGCGGGCTACGTGAAATCCGAGAAGGGGCACGGCGGCGGATGGTCCATCGCGGCGGACCTGAACGCGGTCTCGCTGCTCGACGTCCACCGCGCGGTCGGCGGCCCCCGCATCTTCGCGATCGGCAGCGATCGCGCGAACCCGGCCTGCGCGGTCGAGAAGGTCGTCAACGCGGCGGTCGAGGACACGCTGCGCGAGGCCGAGGCGCTCCTGGTCGCGCGGCTCGGTTCCGTCAGCCTCGCCGAACTCGCGCGAAGCTTCGACGCCCGGTGCCGGCCCGAAGGGCCGTCGGACGCCTCGACCTGCGCCTGACGGCGGGCGGTTGCCGCGGCGACGCTCAGGCGCCATCCTCGGCATCGACGCGGACCAGCATGAGATGAGCGGCCATGGGCCTACTGGACGGATTGCTCGGACACGGCTCGGCCGTCGACGCGGCCTCCCTGGAGCGCCGGCTCGACGGCATCCTGATCGAGGGCGAGACGGCGCGGCTCGCCTTCAAGATCATCCGGGACGTGTTCGTGTTCACCGAGCGCCGCGTCATCCTGATCGACGTCCAGGGCGTGACCGGCAGCAAGGTCGAGTTCCTGTCGGTGCCGTACCGCGCGATCGTGCGTTTCTCGGTCGAGACCGCCGGCACGTTCGACCTCGACGCCGAGTTGAAGATCTGGGTCTCGGGGGCGGCGGAGCCGATCCAGCGGACCTTGAAGAAGGGCGCGGATGTCCGGGGCATCCAGCGGGCCCTCGCCGAGGGCGTGCTGCGCTAGCCCGGGGCGCGCGCCGGCGGGCGGCGGCAGCCTACCGGACCACGCCCTTGGCCCGCAGCGCGTCGCGCGCGTCCTCGGGATACTCCAGCTGTTCCGCCAGGATCTCGGCGCTCGAATCCCCGAGGCCCGGCGGCATGCGGCGCACCGGCAGCCGGCGACCGTCGAGCCGGTAGGGCGGGGCGATGACGTGGGCGTTCGCGGAGGCCGCCTCCGGTGCCGCGACCACCAGCCCGGCTTCCCGGGCGCGGTCGCAGGTGAGCGCCTCGCGCAGGCCCATCACCTCGCCGCAGGGGATGCCCGCCGCCCGGAGCCGGGCGATCAGCGGCGCGCGCTCCCACTTGGCGAGCTCGGCCTCGAGCACGGGGATGAAGGCGGCGCGGTTGCGCGACCGGTCGAGGTTGGTGGCGAAGCGCGAGTCGGCAACCCAGTCCGGCCGCTCCAGCACCTGCTCGCAGAAGCGGCGGTACTGCCCGTTGTTGCCGACCGTGATCACCACCGGCCCGTCGCCGGCCTCGAACACCCCGTAGGGCACGATCGACGGGTGGGCGTTGCCGTAGCGGGGCGGATCGATCCCCCGGGCGAGCGCCTCCAGGCCGTAATAGGAGGTCAGCGCCACGCCGCAGTCGAACAGGGCGAGGTCGACGGTCCGGCCGCGCCCGGTCCGCTCCCGCTGGTACAGAGCCGCCAGCACCGCCTGGGCGGCGAACTGGCCGGTGAACAGGTCGACCGCCGCGACCCCGAACTTGAGGGGCGGTCCCCCGGCCTCGCCGTTGAGCGCCATCACGCCGGATTCGCCCTGGACCACGAGGTCGTAGCCGGGCCGGCCGGCCTCGGAGCCGTCGGAGCTGTAGCCGGCGATCGAGCAGTAGATCAGGCCGGAATTCTCCGCCGACAGGTCCGCGTAGCCGAGGCCGAGCTTCTCGGCCCCGCCGGTCTTGAAGTTCTGGACCAGCACGTCGCTCTCGCGGGCGAGCGCCTTGACGATCGCCAGCCCCTCCGGCGTGGCGAGGTCGACGCCGATCGAGCGCTTGTTGCGGTTCACGCTGTCGAAATACGAGGTGTTGCCGGGGCTCGTCGGCACGCCCCAGTCGCGGGTGTCGTCGCCGCGCTCCGGGTGCTCCACCTTGATCACGTCGGCGCCGAGATCGCCCAGCACCTGCGCGCACCAGGGCCCGGCCAGGACCCGGGACAGGTCGAGGACGCGGATTCCGGCGAGCGGCAGGTCGGCAACGGCATCCATCGCGATGGTCCTCAGGCTCCCATGACGCCGTCGAGGCTGCGCACGGCGTCGATCAGTCTCGGGCGCGCCACCTCCAGGAGGAAGCGCGCGTCGGTGATGACGGTGGGGGCACCGCAATTGACCGACATGGGCGGCAGCCCGCCGCCGGGATGGAACCCCACCGCGATGGCGCAGACCGTCTCCTGCCACTCGCCGAACGAGGTGCAGCAGCCGAGTTCCCGGTGCTCCTCCACCGCGCGGTCGAGGCCGGCGCGCAGCACCGGCCAGGCCACGGGATCCAGCGCCTTCAGGTCCTCGTAGATGCCCGCGCGCTCCCGGTCCGGGCAGACCGCCACGTAGGCGCGGCCCATGGCGCTGCGGGCCAGCGAGATGCGCGAGCCGGTGTCGAGGTTGAGCGAGATCGCCGCCGGGCCGCGCTGGCAGTCGACGTAGCGCATGCTGAGCCGGTCCCGCACCCCGAGGCCGACCGAGGCGTTGGCCGCCTCCGCGACCGCGCGCAGCACCGGCCGGGCGATGGCGCGGACGTCGAGGCCGCCCAGGGCGGCCGAGCTCAGCGCGATGGTGGCGGTGCCGAGCCGGTAGCGGCCGAGCTCGGCCATGTGCTGCAGGTAGCCGAGCTTGGTCAGCGTGTAGGTCAGCCGCGACACGGTGGAGCGCGGCAGGCCGCAGGCCTCCGCGATGTCGTGGTTGGCGAGGCTCGTGCGCCCCGGGCCGAAGCAGGCGAGCACCGACAGCCCCCGGGCCAGGGCCGTGACGAAGTGCCGGTCCTCCTTCGCGCCGGCGCCGGCCGCGTCGGGCTCGGCCACGTCGGGCTCGGCGGTGTCGAGCCCGATGTCGGATCCGGCGCGCGGGCCGGCCTCCACCTCCATCCGCCCGCTCATCGGCGCAGGAACGCCGCGAAGGCCGCCTGCGCCGCCGGACCGCGGCGGAGAGCGTGGAAGACCTCCGCCTCGGCGTCGAGCGCGCGGGCGACGCTGTCGTCGTGGCCGCGCCGCAGCGCCTGCTTGGTGGCGGCGATCGAGACCCGGGGCAGGACGGCGAGCGCGCGCGCCTTGGCGAGCGCGGTCTCCAGGGCCGTCCCGGCCGGGACGGCGGCGTTGATCAGGCCGGCCGCGGCGGCGTCCGCGGCCGTGAAGGGCTCGCCGAGCATCAGCAGCTCGGCGGCGCGCTTCGATCCCGCCACCAGGGGCAAAAGGTAGCTCGACCCGCCCTCCGGGCTGAGGCCCAGGGCCGTGAAGGGCAGGCGGAACCGTGCCCCGTCCCCCGCGTAGGCGAGGTCGCAGTGGAGCAGCAGCGTCGTGCCGATGCCGACCGCGTGGCCCTCCACGGCGGCCACGACCGGGAGCGGGCAGGCGCGCAGGGCCTTGAGGAAGGTGAGGCCGGGACTGTCGCCCCCGGTCTCGACGTCCTGGAAATCCTTGAGATCGTTGCCGGCGGTGAAGCATCCGCCCGCGCCGGTGAGGACCAGGGCGCGCACCTCCGCGTCCCGTCCCGCGGCCTCCAGGGCGTCGGTCAGGCCCGCGTAGGTCGCCCGGTCGAGGGCGTTGCGCCGGTCCGGCCGGTCGATCGTGACGAGCCGGATCCCGGGCTCCGGATCGGCGAGGCGGACGCTCACGGAACGGCACCGCCGTCGCGGTCCGCAACGTAGTCCGCGGACTGGCCGGCCGTCCGCGCCCGCGCCGCCGCGTATTCCCGGGCGAGCCGGGCGACGAGGTCGGCGGTCGCCGGCGCGTCCGCGATGGTGCCGACACCCTGGCCGGCGCCCCAGACGTCGCGCCACGCCTTCACGCTGGCGCTGCCAAAGTCCATCGCGGTCTTGTCGCGCACCGGCAGGGCCTCGGGATCGAGCCCGGCGGCGCGGATGCTCGGCGTCAGGTAATTGCCCGGAACGCCGGTGAAGTAGGGGGTGTAGAGGATGTCGGCGGCCGCGCTGCCGGCGATCATGTCCTTGTAGGCCGCCGCCGCGTTCGCCTCCCGGGTGGCGATGAAGCGGGTGCCCATGTAGGCGAGGTCGGCACCCATGGCCTGGGCCGCCAGAATCGCGGAGCCCGAGGTGATCGCCCCCGACAGGATCAGCGGCCCGTCGTAGAACCGCCGGATCTCGCCCACCAGGGCGAAGGGGCTCAGTGTCCCCGCGTGGCCGCCCGCCCCGGCGCAGACCAGGATCAGCCCGTCGACGCCGGCCTCCAGCGCCTTCTCGGCGTGGCGGACGTTGGTGACGTCGTGGAACACCACCCCGCCATAGGCGTGGACCGGGCGGATCACCGCGTCCGGCGCCCGCAGGGAGGTGATGATGATCGGCACCCGGTGCCGCACGCAGGCCTCGACATCCTGCGCCAGCCGGTCGTTGGAGGCGTGGACGATCTGGTTCACCGCGAACGGCGCGATCTTCCGCGACGGGTCGGCGGCGCGGGCCTCCGCGAGCGTCTGCGTGATCCGCGCGAGCCACGCGTCGAGGAGTTCGGCCGGCCGGGCATTCAGCGCGGGGAAGGAGCCGACGACCCCGGACAGGCACTGGGCGATGACCAGTTCCGGGCCGGAGACGATGAACATCGGGGCGCAGATCACCGGCAGGGCGAGCCGGCCGCGCAGGATCTCGGGCAGGCGCCCGCCCGGGTCGCGCTCGGGACCGTCGCTCACCGCCCGCTCCCCGCTGCCGGAACCCGCGCCGGACAGGCGCCCCCGGGCCGCTCGCCCCGATCCTTGCCGCGCACCGCGATCCTCCCCCGTGCCTCCGGCGGCCCGGCCTTCGCGCGCCGGGCGGCGTCCGCAACCGAGTCTCGTTCAGGGCCGTTGTGATGGCATGGCCCCGGGCCGCGGGTCAAACGGCCGAGGCGGCACTTTTCTGCATTGCAGAACAGTTGGTCGCACTCCGATGACAGACCTCGCCCGTCCTTGACGCTGGCGGACACTCGGACCAACATCCCGCCGAAATGCGGACACTTATTCTGCATTGCAGAACAACAGGGAGTATCGGGTGGTTCGTCAGGAGGTCGACGGCGGCGTGGCCGTGCTCACGCTCGCCAACCCGCCGGTCAACGCGCTGGGCGCCGCGCTGCGGGCGGTCCTCGACGAGGCCCTGACGAACGCCATCGCGGACGCGTCGGTCCGGGCCGTCGTCCTGGCCGCGGAGGGCAAGGTGTTCATCGGCGGCGCCGATATCGGCGAGTTCGGCAAGCCGCAGCACCCGCCGAGCCTGCCGGACATCCTGGACCGGCTCGATGCCAGCCCAAAGCCGGTGGTGGCGGCGATCGGCGGCGCGGCCCTCGGCGGCGGCCTGGAGCTGGCGATGGCCTGCCACGGCCGCGTCGCGGCCCCGTCGGCGCGGATCGGCCTGCCGGAGATCAAGCTCGGGATCATCCCGGGGGCGGGGGGCACGCAGCGCCTTCCTCGCCTGATCGGGCCCGACGCCGCCTTCGCGATGATGCTCACCGGCGAGCCGGTCTCCGCCGAGAAGGCGGCGGCGCTGGGCATCGTGGACGCCGTGGTGCTCGGCGACCTCGTCGCGGAGGCCCGCAAGCGGGCGCTGGAACTCGCCGATTCCGGCGCCCTGCCGCGGGTGCGCGACCGGTCCGAGACGCTGACGCCGGGAGCGCGGGAGAGCTTCGAGGCGCAGGCCGCGGAGGCCGTCAAGCGCGATCAAGACGCCACCAACGTCCACGCCCTGGCGCGGGCGGTGCGCGCCGGCCTGGAGCAGGATTTCGATGCCGCCGTGGCGGTGGAGCGGGCCGAGTTCCGCGCCCTGGTGGAGGATCCGCGCTCGAAGGCCCTGCGCTACGCCTTCTTCGCCGAGCGCGAGGCCGGCCGGGTGCCCGGCCTGCCGAAGGACACGCCGCGCCGCCCCGTCCGCACGGCCGCGGTGATCGGCGCCGGCACGATGGGCGGCGGCATCGCCATGTGCTTCGCCAATGCCGGGATCCCCGTGACGGTGATCGAGACGGAAGAGGGCGCCCTGGCGCGCGGCCTCGACCGGGTGAGGGGGCTCTACGCCGGCTCGGCCAAGCGCGGCTCGATCACCGAGGCCCAGCGCGACGAGCGGGTCGGCCGGATCACGGGGGCGCTCGGCCTGGAGAACGCCGGGGAGGCCGACATCGTCGTCGAGGCGGCCTTCGAGGACTTGGGCGTCAAGCGCGAGATCTTCACCAAACTCGACCAGGTCGCCAAGCCCGGCGCGATCCTGGCCACCAACACCTCCTACCTCGACGTGAACGCCATCGCGGCGGTGACCAACCGGCCGCAGGACGTGCTCGGCCTGCACTTCTTCAGCCCGGCCAACGTCATGCGCCTCGTGGAGGTGGTCCGTGCGGAGAAAACCGCGCCGGACGTCCTCGCCACCGCCCTCGACCTGGGCAAGCGCCTCAACAAGCTGCCGGTGACGGTGGGGGTCTGCTTCGGCTTCGTGGGCAACCGCATGCTGGAGCGCCGCAGCCGGGCCGGCGAGCGGCTGCTGCTCGAGGGCGCGCTGCCGCACGAGGTCGACGCGGCGGTGACCGGGTTCGGCTTCCGGATGGGCTCCTTCGCCATGAGCGACCTCGCGGGGCTCGATATCGGCTGGCGCTCGCGCAAGGATTTCGGCGGCCGGGCGCCGGTGGCGGACTCGCTCGCCGAGCAGGGCCGGTTCGGCCAGAAGACCGGCCGCGGCTTCTATCTGTACCCGGACGGCGCCCGCGCCGGCACGCGCGACCCGGAGGTGGAGGCGCTGATCGCGCGCGTCGCCGCCGAGCACGGCGTCGCGCGCCGCAGCTTCACGGCCGACGAGATCGTCGCGCGGCTCATGTACCCGATGGTCAACGAGGGCGCGCGGATCCTGGAGGAGGGCATCGCGGCCCGGCCCGGCGACATCGATACGATCTGGATCAACGGCTACAATTGGCCCGCCTGGCGCGGCGGCCCGATGCACTGGGCCGACACGGTCGGATTGAAGACCGTCGCCGAAGCCTTGTCGCGCTTCGCGGCCGAGACCGGCGACGACAGCCAGGAGCCGGCGCCGCTCCTCAAGAAGCTCGCCGCCGAGGGCGGCAGCTTCGCCGGCCTGAAGAACGCCTGAGCGGGAGAGCGATCATGACCGACGCGGTGATCGTCTCGACTGCCCGCACGCCCATCGGCAAGGCGCATCGCGGCGCGCTGAACCTCACCCGCGGCGCCGACCTCGCGGCCCACGCGATCCGCGGCGCCCTGGACCGGGCGTCCCTGGAGCCCGCGGCCGTCGAGGAGGTGGTGCTCGGCTGCGGCTATCCCGAGAACGCCACGGGCGGCAACGTCGCCCGCCACGCCGCCCTGGTGGCGGGGATCCCGGTCGAGTCGGCCGGCGTCACCGTCTCGCGCTTCTGCGCCTCGGGCCTGGAGGCGATCGCCAGCGCGGCGCGCCGGATCATCCTCGACGGCGTGCCGGTGGCGGTAGCCGGCGGCGTCGAGTCGATCAGCCTCGTCCAGCCGAAGGTCCAGCGGGAGCTGACCCGCAACGCGTGGCTGGAGGCGCACCTGCCGGCGATCTACATGCCGATGGTCGAGACCGCCGACATCGTGGCGGAGCGCTATCGGATCTCCCGGGAGGCGCAGGACCACTTCGCCCTGGAGAGCCAGCGACGGACCGCGGCGGCGCAGGAACGCGGGCTGTTCGACGACGAGATCGTCCCGATGAGTGCCGTCATGGCGGTGACCGACAAGGCCACCGGCGAGACCCGGGAGGTCGAGACGCGGCTCGCCAATGACGAGGGCAACCGCCCGGACACGAATCTGGAGGGTCTCGCCAGGCTCAAGCCCGTGCGCGGGGAGAGGGCCTACATCACGGCGGGCAATGCCAGCCAGCTCTCGGACGGCGCCTCGGCCAGCGTGCTGATGTCGGCCGACGAGGCGGCGCGGCGGGGCCTCACGCCACTCGGCACTTTCCGGGGCTTCGCCTCCGCGGGCTGCGGGCCGGACGAGATGGGCATCGGCCCGGTCTTCGCGGTGCCGCGGCTCCTGGAGCGACAGGGCCTGCGCGTCGCCGACATCGACCTGTGGGAGTTGAACGAGGCCTTCGCGTCCCAGTCGGTCTATTGCCGCGACACGCTCGGGATCGACCCTGCGAGGGTCAACGTCAACGGCGGCGCCATCGCGGTCGGCCACCCGTTCGGCATGTCGGGAGCGCGGCTCGTGGGCCACGCCCTGCTGGAGGGCCGCCGCCGCGGCGCGCGCTACGCCGTCGTGACCATGTGCGTCGCCGGCGGCCAGGGCTGCGCCGGCCTGTTCGAGATCGCCCGGAGCTGAGCCGATGGACCTGCGCTTCACCGACGACGAGATCGCGTTCCGCGACGAGGTCCGGACCTTCTGCAGGACGGAAATCCCGGCGGAGATCCGGAAGAAGGTCTCGGAGGGGCGCAGTCTCTCGAAGGAGGACTACGTCACGAGCCAGCGAATCCTCAACGCCAAGGGCTGGGCGGTGCCGCACTGGCCGCAGGAATGGGGAGGCCGGGACTGGACCCCGATCCAGCGCTACATCTACACCGAGGAGCTGTTCCAGGCGGCGGTGCCGCTGCCCCAGCAATTCAACTGCTACATGTTCGGCCCGGTGCTGGCGACCTTCGGGCGGCAGGACCAGAAGGCGCGCTTCCTGCCGCGCGCCGCCAACCTCGACGACTGGTGGTGCCAGGGCTTCTCCGAGCCCGGCGCCGGCTCGGACCTCGCCTCGCTGAAAACCAGGGCGGTGCGCGACGGCGACCACTACGTCGTGGACGGCCAGAAGACCTGGACGACGCTCGGCCAGCACGCCGACTGGATCTTCTGCCTGGTCCGCACCGATTTCGAGGCCAAGAAGCAGCGCGGCATCTCCTTCCTGCTCATCGACATGACGACGCCCGGGATCACCGTGCGGCCGATCCTGACGCTGGAGGGGCGGCACGAGGTCAACGAGGTCTTCTTCGATTCCGTCCGCGTGCCCGTCGAGAACCTCGTCGGCGAGGAGAACCGGGGCTGGGACTACGCGAAATTCCTGCTCGCCAACGAGCGCACCGGCATCGCCCGGATCGGGCTGACCAAGGAGCGGATCGCCCGCATCAAGCGGCTGGCCCGCGAGATGCCGGCCGGGTCCGGCACGATGTGGGACGATCCCGCCTTCCGCGCCCGCGTCGCGGAGGTCGAGGTCGAGCTGAAGGCCCTGGAGATCACCCAGATGCGGGTGGCGGCCAAGCAGGGAAGGGCGGATTCGGTGGAGCCGGACCCGGCCTCGTCGCTGCTCAAGATCCGCGGCTCGCAGCTCCAGCAGGCGGCGACAGAATTGCTGGTGGAGCTCGCCGGGCCCTTCGCCCTGGCGGCACCCGCGCGCGGGGCCGGGGCCAACAACCTGCCCGGCGGCTTCGACTGGGTCGACGCGGCGGCGCCGAGCTACTTCAACAACCGCAAGGTCTCGATCTACGGCGGCTCGAACGAGATCCAGCACAACGTCATCGCCAAGGGCATCCTGGGGTTGTGAGCGGTCGCCTCGTCCCGTCCTCCCCCTCATCCTGAGGTGCCGGGCGCCTCCGACGATTTCCGCGAGGGAACACCATGGATTTCGACCTGAACGAGGACCAGTCGCTCCTGCGCGACAGCGTCGAGCGGCTGGCCGCCGACCTCTACCCGTCGCTGGAGAGCCGGCAGGCGCGCCTCAAGGCGCCCCTCGGCTTCCCCGAGGACGGCTGGGCGGCCTTCGCGGAACTCGGCGTCGCCGGCCTGCCCTTCTCCGAGGACGAGGGCGGCCTCGGCGGCGGCCCGGTCGAGACCATGCTGGTCATGGAGGCGGTGGGCCGCAACCTCGTGGTCGAGCCCGTGCTCGCGAGCCTCGTGCTGGGCTCGACGGCCCTGCGGCTCGGCGGCAGCGCCGCGCAGCGGGAGCGCCTCGTCCCGGGACTCGTCGCCGGCGACCTCCGCCTGACCCTCGCCCACACCGAGCGCCAGTCCCGCTACGACCTCGCCGACGTGGCGACGACCGCCCGTCGCAGCGGCGACGGCTACGTGCTGAGCGGGGCGAAGAGCGTCGTGCCCAATGCCGACGCGGCCGGCCTGATGGTGGTCTCGGCCCGCGTCTCGGGCGAGCGGCGCGACCCGAGCGGGATCGGCCTGTTCCTCGTCCCGACCGACGCGGCGGGCGTCGCCATCGAGGCCTACCCGACCCAGGACGGCGGCCGGGCCGCCGAGGTGTCCTTCTCAGACGCGACGCTCCCGGCCGACGCCGCGCTCGGCGACCCGGAGGGCGGCCTGCCGCTCCTAGAGCGGGTGGTGGAGCACGGGATCGCGGCGCTCGCCGCCGAGGCGGTCGGCTCCATGGACGCGCTCCACAAGCTCACGGTGGAGTACCTCAAGACCCGCAAGCAGTTCGGCGTCAGCGTCGGCTCGTTCCAGGCGCTGCAGCACCGGGCCGTCGACATGCTGATCCAGCTGGAGCAGGCCCGCTCCATGGCGCTCTACGCCGCCATGATGGTGGACACACCCGAGCCGCGCGCGCGGGCGGCGGCCCTGTCGGCCGTGAAGGTGCAGATCAACAAGGCCTGCCGCTACGTCGGCCAGGAGGCGGTGCAGCTCCACGGCGGCATCGGCATGACGCTCGAGTATATCGGCGCCCACCACTTCAAGCGGCTCGCCATGATCGAGTACCAGCTCGGCGACACCGCCCACCACCTGCGCCGGATCACGCAGGACGAGAATGGCCTGCTGGCGGCGTAGTTCGCCTCAGGCGCTGGCACCGTCTCCGCGCGCGGAGCGGAGCGATCCGGCGGCGGAACGTGTCGCGCTGCCCTTCGTCTCTCCGCTCCGCGCGCGATGACGGAGCGATCAGTTGAACAGCGTGCCGACACCGCCCTGAACGCGGCCGAGGCCGGCCCGCGCGACGGTGTTGTTGGGGTCGATCGTCGAGGCGCGCTGGTAGTTCTCCATCGCCTCCTTGCGCTGGCCCTGCTTCTCGTAGGCGAGGCCCCGATAGGCCCAGGAGGTGGCGTCCTTGGCGTTCACGTTGAGCGCGGCGTTGTAGTCCTCGATCGCCTTCGCGTACTGGTTGGTCGCGATCAGGCTCTGGCCGCGGGCCGCGTAGGGCGCGGCCACGAACGGGTCGCGGTCGATGGCGGCGTCGAAATCGGCGATCGCCTGGGTGTCCTGGCCCTGCTTCTGCTTCACGAGGCCGCGGGCATGGTACGCCTGCGCGGATTCGGGGCTCAGGCGGATCGCGACGTTGAGGTCGTTCAGCGCCTGGTCGAGGTTGCCCTGCGCGCGCTCGACATTGGCCCGGCCGATATAGGCCGGCCCGTAATTCGGATCGATCCCGATCGCCTTGGAGAAGTCCTGCAGCGCCGGGCCGTCGCGGCCGATCTGGCGGTTCGCCAGGGCGCGGTTGTTGTAGGCGGAGGCGGAGTTCGGATCGAGCTGGATCGCCTTGGTGAAGTCGCCGATGGCGTCGTTGAACTGGCCGGCGCGGGCGTAGGCGGCGCCGCGGGTGTTGTAGGCCGCCGCGTCGTTCGGGTTGCGCTGCACGACCTCGGTCAGGGAGGCGATGTTGACGTTCGTGGCGCCGGTCGTGTCCTTCTCCAGGACCGCGTATTGCCGCGGACCGGCCGCGCTGCCGACGGTCTCGCAGCCCGCGAGGCCGGCAGCCGAGACCAAGGCCGCGCCGATCAGTGCCGTCTTCCGTCCCAGCCGGTTGCGTACGTTCATTGCCCCACTCTCCCCGAGGCGTCGCCCGCTCCGCGCGCGCCCGCCCCGCCCCTCACAGTCCAAGAGCCCGCGCCGAGCGCCGGGCACGCCCGAGTTCGGGGCACCGTCGCGCATCACGGTGAAGGCCGGCTTAAGAAGCGCCGCGTCGTGATCCGGCCCCCGCCGGTCCCGGCGGGACCGAGCGGTGCGGGCGGGTTCGAGCGACAGCATACGGAACCGACCACACTGTCGTGGAAGCGGCGGGATGTGGCGAAGGTATGGCTCGACCGTTCCGCGGGGCCGCGGACGGCCCTCCGGCGATCACGCGGCGACGCGGGTGTGCCCTCGAAGCCTCAGGATCCGGTCGGACCCGGCCCGAGGCGCGTGACGTGGCCCATCTTGCGGCCGGGGCGCGCCTCGCCCTTGCCGTACAGGTGCAGGTGGGCGCCGGGCTCGGCCAGCAGGGCGTGCCAGTCGTCGGCCTGGGCGCCGATCAGGTTGCGCATCTCGACGGGCAGGCCCCCGACCCGGCCCGCATCGCCCAGCGGCCAGCCGCAGACGGCGCGGACGTGCTGGGCGAACTGCGAGGTCAGCGCGCCCTCGCTGGTCCAGTGGCCGGAATTGTGCACCCGGGGCGCGATCTCGTTGACCACCAGCCGCTCCGCCCCGTCCTCGCGGACGAGGAACATCTCGACGGCGAGCACGCCGACATAGTCGAGGGCGTCGGCGATCCGCCGGGCGATCTCGACGGCGGCGCGACCCGTCTCGGCGGACACGCCGGGCGCCGGCACCCGGGTCAGCGCGAGGATGTGGTCGCGGTGCTCGTTCTCGCAGAGATCGTAGGCCGCGAAGCTGCCGTCGCGCCCGCGCGCGCCCACCACCGAGACCTCGCGCTCGAACGGCACGAAGCCCTCCAGGATCAGCGGCGCGCCGCCGAACTCGGCGAACAGGGCGTTGCGGTCGCCCTCGGCCCGCTCGCGGAGCATGCGCTGCCCCTTGCCGTCGTAGCCGAAGCGGCGGGTCTTGAGCACGGCCGGCAGGCCGATCACCTCGATCGCCCGGTCGAGGTCGTCGGGCGTGTCCACCGCCCGGAACGGCGCCGTCGGGATGCCCAGGCCGTTGATGAACTCCTTCTCGGAGAGCCGGTCCTGCGTGGTCGAGAGCGCGCGCGCGTTCGGATGCAGGGCGGCGTGCCGGGCGAGGACGTCGGCGGTGGCGTGCGGGATGTTCTCGAACTCGTAGGTCACGACGTCGACGCCGCGGGCGAAATCCGCCAGCGCCGCGGCGTCGTCGTAGGCCGCGCAGGTGGTCCGGGCGGCCACGTCGAAGGCGGGGCTGTCCGCGTCGGGCGCGTAGACATGCGCCTTGAGGCCGTAATCGGCCGCCGCGAGCGCGATCATGCGCCCGAGCTGGCCCCCACCGACGATGCCGAGGGTGGAGCCGGGGCCGAGGATCTTGTCCGTCACGCGTTCTCTTCCGTCACCGGCCGTTCGGCCACCGAGGCGCTCTGGGCCGCGCGCCACGCCTCAAGGCGCTCCGCCAAGCCCGGGTCGGTCAGCGCCAGGACGGCGGCGGCGAGCAGGGCCGCGTTCGCCGCCCCGGCCCGGCCGATCGCCAGGGTCCCGACCGGGATGCCCGCCGGCATCTGGACGATGGAGAGCAGGCTGTCCTGGCCGGAGAGGGCCTTCGACTCCACCGGCACGCCGAAGACCGGCAGGCGGGTCATCGCGGCCGCCATGCCGGGCAGGTGCGCGGCGCCGCCCGCACCGGCGATCACCACCTTGAGGCCGGCCGCGACCGCGCCCTTGGCGAAGGCGACGAGCCGGTCCGGCGTGCGGTGGGCCGACACGATGCGCGCGTCGTACGGTACGCCGAGCGCGTCGAGCGTCTCGGCGGCATGACGCATGGTCGCCCAGTCGGACTGGCTGCCCATGATGATCGCGACCGGAGGAGGCGACGCCATCGTTGATCCCGGCAAAAGAGGGCGCTTACAGGCGGCGCGGGCCCGCGGCAAGGCGGGGCCGGAGGGCGTCCACCGGCATCAGGCGATGATGTCCGGCGTGAGCGCGTCCTCGATGTGATAGATGCGGTCGCGCAGCGTGAGCTTGCGCTTCTTCAGGCGCTGGATCTGGAGTTGATCGCCGGCGACGCTGCGCTCCAGCGCCTCGATGGCGCTGTCGAGATCCCGGTGCTCCTCGCGCAGCCGCGCCAGCTCGCCCTGGAGGTCCGACTGCGCACCCTCACCCGCCTCGTCCGCCATCGTCACCTGAGAACCCGAAGACCGTTCGTCGCCCGAGAGCATGCGTCACGCTCCGGCGCCGGACAAGGCGGCGCGGTAAGCAATCATCAGACTTAGCAGCAGAAAACGCTTCGACAGGTCCGGCATCCTGTGCCAATCTCGTTGTGTCGAAACGATGACAGGAGATTCGACTCATGTCGCTGCAGACGCATCTGAACCAACTCGCCCGGAAGCACGAAGCCCTCGAGCGCGAGATTCAGGAAGCGATCCACAGACCTTCGGCGAACGACCTCCACATCGCCGAGATGAAGCGACGGAAACTCCTCCTCAAGGACGAGATCAACAAGCTTCAGGCGGGCAACGACACGTTGCACTGACGCCTGAGACGTCCAATCTGATAGCGAATTCAAGCTGACGACCGCCGCATCGGGAGCCCCGGTGCGGCGGTTTTCTCATGGGGGGCACCGAGCCGCGGCCGTCACGCCCGTGGCCACTCCCTCCCGTGGCCACTCCCGTGCGCGCGAGAATGGGCTACTCTGCGGCCCGCCGCCGGAGAGCGGTCCGCGAGGAAACGCCCAACCGATGACGAGAGCCAGCCTGCCGGGCCGCTACCCGGAGATCTACGAATCGGCCTGCCGCGACCCCGAGGCGTTCTGGCTCGGTGCGGCGCGGGCCCTCGACTGGGCGCGGGCGCCGGAGCGGGCCTTCGCGCCGGATTCCGGCCCCTACGGACGCTGGTTCCCGGACGGCACCCTGAACGCCTGCCACAACGCGGTGGACCGCCACGCGGACGGGGCCCGGGCGGATCAGGTGGCGATCCGCTACGACTCGCCCGTGACCGGGACCAAGCGCAGCATCACCTACCGGGCGCTGCGCGACGAGGTGGCGGTGCTGGCCGCCGTGCTGGCCGACCTCGGCGTCGGCAAGGGCGACCGGGTGATCCTGTACATGCCGATGGTGCCCGAGGCGCTGTTCGGCATGCTGGCCTGCGCCCGGCTCGGCGCGGTCCACTCGGTGGTGTTCGGCGGCTTCGCGGCCAACGAGCTGGCGGTGCGGATCGAGGACGCGGCGCCGAAGGTGCTGCTCGCCGCCTCCTGCGGGATCGAGCCGAACCGCGTGGTCGCCTACAAGCCGCTCCTCGACGCGGCGATCGCGGCCTCGCGGCACAAGCCGGAGGCCTGCCTGATCCTCCAGCGCCCGCAAGGGCCCGCGACCCTCGTCGCGGACCGGGATCGCGACTGGGGTGAGACCGTCGCGGCCGCCCGGACGGCGGGGCGGAGCGCGGCGTGCGTGCCGGTCGCCGCCACCGACCCGCTCTACGTCCTCTACACCTCCGGCACGACCGGGAAGCCGAAGGGCGTGGTCCGCGATACCGGCGGCTACCTCGTCGCCCTGGCCTGGTCGATGCCGAACCTCTACGGCGTCCAGCCCGGCGAGACCTACTTCTGCGCCTCCGACATCGGCTGGGTCGTCGGTCATTCCTACATCGTCTACGCGCCGCTCCTGCATGGCTGCATCACGGTCCTCTACGAGGGAAAACCTGTCGGCACGCCCGATGCCGGTGCCTTCTGGCGGGTGGTCGCCGAGTACGGGGTGGTCTGCCTGTTCACCGCGCCCACGGCCCTGCGGGCAATCAAGAAGGAGGATTCGAAGGGCGCCCGGATCGCCGATCACGACCTCTCGGCCTTCCGCAGCCTGTTCCTGGCGGGCGAGCGAGCTGACCCCGACTCGGTCGCCTGGGCCGAGCGCGTATTGGGCCGACCGGTCGTCGACCACTGGTGGCAGACCGAGACCGGCTGGCCGATCGCCGGCAACCCGATGGGCCTCGGCCTCCTGCCGGTGAAGCACGGCAGCACCTGCGTGCCGATGCCGGGTTACCGGGTCGAAGTCCTGGACGAGGGCGGGAAGCCGGTTCCGGCGGGGACCATGGGCACCATCGCGATCCGCCTGCCCCTGCCGCCCGGCTGCCTGCCGACCCTCTGGGGCTCGGACGACCGGATGCGGTCGAGCTACCTCGCCACCTTCCCGGGCTACTACGACACGTCGGATGCCGGGGTGATCGACGCCGACGGCTACATCACGGTCCTGGGACGGACCGACGACATCATCAACGTCGCGGGCCACCGTCTGTCCACCGGCGGCATGGAGGCGGTGCTGGCGAGCCACCCGGACGTGGCGGAATGCGCGGTCATCGGCATCCGCGACGCGCTGAAGGGAGAGGTGCCCTGCGGGTTCGTGGTGCTGAAGGCCGGCGTCGCCCGGCCGACCGAGACGATCGAGCGGGAACTCGTCGCCAAGGTGCGGGACGAGATCGGCCCGGTGGCGGCCTTCAAGCTGGCGCTGACCGTGCCGCGGCTGCCAAAGACCCGATCGGGCAAGATCCTGCGGGCCACAATGAAGCGCATCGCCGATCACGAGCCCTGGACGATGCCGGCGACGATCGACGACGCGGCGGCCCTCGACGAGATCGGCGACAGCCTGAAGGATCGGGGGATCGGCGCGGACCGGTAGGGTGCCGGACCGCGCCGCTTGCGAGTTGACGGGCGATCGCGGCCCGCCTCAATCCGCGTCGGCGCCGTCGTCGTCGGTGTCGATATCGACCGTCGGCGCCGGCTGCGTCAGGGCGGGCGCGTAGGTCCCCGCGGTCGGACCCGTGGTGACCGAGGCCGGGACGCGCCGGGCGTTCGGCTCGGAGGGGATCAGCGTCGCGGTGGCGGCCACGAGGCCGGCGAGGGACCGGACATCGTCCGGCTGACGGGGGTCGCGGGAGATCAGCGCGGCCTCCCGCTGCAGGCGGAGATTGCAGGCCTCCGTCGGCAGGCCGCCGTTCGGCGTGCAGGCGTCGTGGCGGGCGCAGGCGGCATCGAGGGCGTCGATCGGCGGGAGGGGCGCGTTGTTGCCCGGTCCGCAGTAATTCCCGTGGATCAGCATCTTCGGCCCACCGAAGGCGGCGGGCTGGGCCTGCGCCGTGGCCGCGAGGGCGGCGCAGCCGGCGGCCAGGGCGAGCGGGACGGCGAGTCTGGTGAGCATCATCTGGACCTCGGGCGATCTCGCCCCCTCAGGCGGTTCGCGTCGATTGCCGCGATGCGGCGACAGGCCAGGAAACGGGCGGCCTCATCCGCAAGTTCCCGCAACGCCCGCCCGCAGAGGTGCTCTGCCGCACCGCACTGGCCGCCGCGCCCGTCCTGGGCCAGAGTGAACCCTCCACCAGGAGTTGCCGATGACCGCTCGCCTGTTCGAACCGCTGACACTCGACGCGCTCACGCTCGAGAACCGCATCCTCGTCGCGCCGATGTGCCAGTACTCGGCGCGGGACGGCGAGGCGACCGACTGGCACATGATGCATCTCGGCCAGCTCGCCATGTCGGGGGCCGGCCTGCTGACCCTGGAGGCCACCGCGGTCTCCCCGGAGGCGCGGATCACCGCCTGGGATCTCGGCCTCTACAACGACGGCTGCGAGCGGGCGCTGGGCCGGGTGCTCGACGCCGTGCGCGAGTACGCGCCGATCCCGGTCTGCATCCAGATCGCCCATGCCGGGCGCAAGGCCTCCAGCGAGGCCCCCTGGGCCGGCGGCCAGCAGATCCCGCCGGAGCACGCCTACGGCTGGCGCACCGAGGCGCCCTCGGCGGTCGCGCACGGGGAGGGCGAGGTCCCGCCCCACGCCCTCGACGCCGCCGACCTGAAGCGCGTCCGCGACCAGTTCGTGGCCACCGCCAAGCGGGCCGTGCGCCTCGGTATCGAGGCCGTCGAGCTGCACGGCGCCCACGGCTACCTGCTGCACCAGTTCCTGTCGCCGATCGCCAACAAGCGGACAGATGAATACGGCGGCAGCCTCGCCAACCGAATGCGCTTCCCCCTGGAGGTCTACGACGCGGTGCGGGATGTCGTGCCTGCCGGCAGCCCGGTCTGGCTGCGGGTCTCGGCCACCGACTGGGTCGAGGACGGCTGGGATCTCGACGAGACGGTGGAGCTGGCCCAGGCGCTCAAGCGGGCGGGATCGCCGGCGATCCACGTCTCCACGGGCGGCGTCTCGCCCAAGCAGGCGATCAGGCTCGGGCCGGGCTATCAGGTGCCCTACGCGGAGCGGATCAAGGCCGAGACGGGCCTCACCACCATCGCGGTCGGGCTGATCACCGAGGCGCACCAGGCGGAGACGATCCTGCAGGAGGGCCGGGCGGACGCGATCTCGCTCGCCCGAGCCATGCTGTACGATCCGCGCTGGCCCTGGCACGCGGCGGCCGAGCTCGGTGCCCGGGTGCGGGCGCCCAAGCAGTACTGGCGCTCGCAGCCGCGGGAGTACAAGGACCTGTTCAAGGACACGGCCTTCGGCCAGCGCTGAGGGCGGCCCTCACCGCGGCAGCGCGCCGACCAGCGGCCCGAGAGGGCGGCTGATGTCGGTGCGGCCGAGGTTCGGCGCGTAGAGGCTGGAGACCGAGCCGTCGAGGAATAGGGCGTTGCGGCAGCCGAGATCGTCGCGGAACAGCCGCGCGAAGGCGCCGAAGGTAACCGGGCGCTCGGAGATCGCGAAGATCGCCACGTGCCCGTCGCCGGGCACGCCGACGCCGTTCCGGATCTTCTGGCTCGGCCCGTCGGCGGCGATCTTCGGGTGGATCTGGCCGTCGATCACCAGCATCGGCCCGGACTGCGTGGCGAAATCCGGCCGGATCTTCGCCCGCAGGTAGCGGGACGTGTCGACCACCCCGGCGCGCTCACCCTTCAGCCAGAAGATCCCGTTGGGCTTCAGGTGGAAATTGCCCGGCCCGTCCGCCGTGGAGACGCGCTTCAGCTCGTGCCCGTTCTCGACGTAGAGGCCGACCGGCGCCTGGTCCTTGTCGTACATGCCGGCGTTCATCGCGAAGGCGAGGCGGCCGCCCTGCTTCTCGGCGAGGGTGCCGAGGGCGCCGTAGGGCCTGCCGTCGTCCTGGAGCCAGAACAGCCGCAGCCGCTGCTTCCGGAGGTCGATGGTGCAGACCGTGAAGGTCTCACCCTGCGCCTCGACCGCCCGGCAGGGCTCCGTCGCGGCCGGGGCGGCCGCCCGGGCCGGGGCCGCGAGGGCGAGCAGCGTGATCAAGAGGGCGTGAGCCGGGCGCAGCATCATCATTCGTTCCAGGCAGCTCGGGGACGGCGAGTCGGGGACGGCGAAGCTCGTTCGGCCCGCCCTTCGCCCTGGAAAGCGGCGAATTTCGTGTCCGAGCCGCGCCCGGATGGGTCCGGACGCGGCCGGGTGCGTCTCGCGACCGCGCGCCGCGGCCGGGGCTGGACCGTTTTACCGGTTCGAGCGTTCTTAGCCGCAGAGGGCGTGTTTCCACGGAGATGACGTGATGAAGGGTGCAGTGCTCGGCTCGGCCCTGCTGGCGGCGGGTGCTCTGGCCTTGGCGCCGGCCAGCGCGGACGCGCGCGGCTTCGGCGGCGGCGGCTTCCATGGCGGCGGTTTCGGCGGCGGCTTCCACGGTGGCGGGTTCGGCGGCGGCTTCCGCGGCGGCGGGTTCGGCGGGTTCCGCAACGGCGGCTTCGGAGGCGGCTTCCGCGGCGTCGGCTTCCGACCGGGCGGCTTCGGCTACGGCCGCGGCTTCTACGGCCGGGGCTACGGCTGGCGCGGCGGTTACGGCTACCGCGGCGGCTACGGCTACGGGCTCGGCGGCCTGGGCCTCGGTGTCGGGCTCGGCCTCGCGGCCGGCGGCCTCTACGGCGGCTACGGTGGCTACGGCTATCCGGGTTACGGCTACGGCGGCTACTACGCCCCGGCGGCCTACGATTATGGCTACGGCGGCGGCTGCTACACGGTCCCGCGGGTGCGCTGGACGCCCTACGGCTACCGCCGGGTTCTGGTCGAGCGCTGCTACTGAGCGTCGATCGAGCGTGAAAAGAACGGGACAGGCCGCCTCCGGGCGGCCTTTTCCTTTCCGGTTGCTTGCGTGACCCGCCGCATCGTTGGACAGCTCTGCCCGGGACGCTGATACTGGTATCGGGCGGCGGGAGGCGGTGATGAGTTCAGCAACCGGGCAGGGGCCCACGGGCGTGGACGCGGTCGAGATCCGCGACGCCAGCCTCACCGCCTTCTACCGATCGATGACGCCGCCGGAGCGGCACACCTTCTGGGCGTGCGCCGCCGGCTGGTGCCTCGACGGCATGGACTTCATGATCTACCCGCTGGTGATCGGCACGATCATGGCGCTGTGGCACGTCGATGCCGGCACGGCCGGGCTCGCCGCCACGGTGACGCTGCTGGCCTCGGCGCTCGGGGGCTGGCTCGCGGGCTTCGTCGCCGACCGCATCGGCCGGGTGCTGACGCTGCAGATCACGATCCTCTGGTTCTCGCTGTTCTCCCTCCTCTGCGCCTTCGTGCAGAACTTCGAGCAGCTGCTCATCGCGCGGGCGCTGCTCGGCCTCGGCTTCGGCGGCGAGTGGGCGGCCGGCGCCGTGCTGATCGGCGAGACGATCCGGGCCGAGTATCGCGGCCGGGCGGTGGGCTCGGTCCAGTCCGGCTGGGCGATCGGCTGGGGCCTCGCGGTCCTGTCGCAGGCGGTGCTGTTCTCGCTTCTGCCGCCCGAGACCGCGTGGCGCTGGATGTTCGCGGTGGGCGCGCTGCCGGCGCTGCTGGTCTTCTACCTGCGCCGCTACGTGAAGGAGCCGGAGGTCGCCGCCGAATCCCGCGCCCGGGCCGCCGCCACGGGCGACCGGCCGCAAATCTGGGAGATCTTCTCCGGTCCGATCCTCAAGACCACCCTGCTCGCCTCCCTGGCGGCGGCGGGCTGCCAGGGCGGCTACTACGCGATCACCACCTGGGTGCCGCGCTTCCTGACCACCGAGCGCCACCTGTCGATCGTGTCCTCCACCGGCTACCTCGCGGCCCTGATCATCGGCTCGTTCACCGGCTACCTCGTGGGCGCGTGGCTCGCCGACCGGCTCGGCCGGCGGCCCCTCTTCCTGATCTTCTCGCTGGGCGCCATCGCGGTGATCGTCGCCTACACGCAGATCCCGCTCTCGAACGGCGTGCTCTGGGTGCTGGGCTTCCCGCTGGGCTTCTTCGCCTCCGGCTACTTCTCCGGCATGGGCGCCTTCCTGACCGAACTGTACCCGACCCGCCTGCGCGGCTCGGGGCAGGGGTTCTGCTACAATTTCGGCCGCGGCATCGGCGCCCTGTTCCCGGCGCTGGTCGGCTACCTCGCGGAGCGCGCCGGCCTCGCCTCGGCCATCGCGATCTTCGCGGCCGTCGCCTACGGGATCTTCTTCCTGGCGGCCTTCGCGCTGCCCGAGACGCGCGGCAAGGTCCTGCACGCGGATTCCTGATCATGCCCGAGATCCGAGACTGCCCCGCCCCGGACCCGCATCCGGAAGGCCCGACCCGCTACGCCGTGCCGGAGGGCGCGGTCGACACGCACGCCCACGTCATCGGCCTGCCGCCGGACTATCCCCTGGTGGCGGACCGCAGCTACACGCCCCCGGCGGCGCCGGCCGAGCGGTATCTGGCGATGCTCGACGGGACCGGCATGGCCAAGGGCGTGCTGATCCAGGTCAGCGTGCACGGCACCGACAACCGGCTGATGGTCGAGACGCTGCGCGCCCACCGGCGGCGCCTGCGCGGCGTCGCGGTGATCCCGCTCGGCCTGCCCGACGCGGAACTCGCCGCGCTGAAGGAGGCCGGCGTGGTCGGCCTGCGCCTCAACGTCCTGTTCGGCGGCGGGGTCGGGCTCGACGCGGTCGAGTCCTACGGGGCGCTCGCCCGCGAGATGGGCTGGCACCTCCAGTTCCTGCTCGATGCCCGCGAGTTGCCGCCGATCGCCGGCCGCCTGGCGCGGCTGCCCGTGCCGCTGGTCTTCGACCATATGGGCCACATGCCGACCTCGGCGGGCGTGGACCATCCGGGGTTCCGGGCACTGCTCGGCCTCGTCGCCGACGGCAACTGGGTGAAGCTGTCGGGCGCCTTCCGGGACTCCGTCACCGGGCCCCCCTACGCCGACACGATCCCCTTCGCCCGTGCGCTCAACGACGCCGCGCCGGACCGCTGCCTCTGGGGCTCGGACTGGCCGCACGTGGCCGCCTGGGACGGGCCGCCGCGGACGCGGGACCTCCTCGACCTGATGGCCGACTGGGTGCCGGACGCGGCCAGGCGCCGGATGGTGTTCGTGGACAACCCACGGCAGCTCTACGGCTTCGGGTAGGGGCGGCCGTTCAACGGCCGCCGGAGAGCCCGCCGACATCGCGCGCGCAGCGAAGCACCCCAGGTTCGCGCGAGGCCCGGAAAGCGGAGCGCGGCGTCTCCGTCAGACCCGCAGGTCGACGCTCTGGCCCTGTCCGGGAGGAGCCGGTGGGCCGGCGCTCGCCGCCTGGGCGGCGCTGTCCGCCACCAGCCCGGCGACCGCCTTGTCGGCGGAGAGCTGCTGCTTGGCGACGGCGATGCCGATCTGCTGGTTCTGGGACGAACCCAGCATCTGGACGGCGGCTGCGGCGATCGAATCCATGCCGCCGATCCTGGACCACCGGTCTGAATCCCGCGTTACCCGGATCCGGCGCCTTTGACCGGTCGCGCTCACCCGTCCAGGAAGCCCCGCTGCCGCGCCCGGTAGCCGCCGATCGCCGTGACGCACAGGAACGACACACCGGCCAGCGCCGTGCCGAACACCGCGATCGGCCACCAGTGGCCCTGGAAGCGCTCGGCCAGCACGGTGCCGACGATCGGCGTCAGACCGCCGGCGAGCGCACCGCAGAATTGGTAGGCGATGGAGATCGCCGTGTAGCGCACCCGCGTCGGGAACGCGCCCGCGAGGTAGCCGGCGATCACCGCGTAGAAGGTCGCGCTGCCGACCACGTTGAGGGCGAGACCCAGCACGATCAGCGGCACAGACTTGGTCTCGACCAGCCAGAACAGCGGGTAGGGGGCCAGCATCGCCCAGACCAGCGTCCCCTGGAGGAACAGCCGCTCGTTGCGGATCAGCTCGGCGATCCGGGCGCCCACCGGGGTCATCACCAGCTGGACCACGGCGGCGATCAGGAGGGCGTCGAGGATCGTCGCCCGCGCGATGCCGAGATACTGCGTGGTGAACGCGATCATGAAGGTGTTGAACAGGTAGACCGAGGCGATCGCGAAGGTGTTGGCCCCCGCCGCCAGCAGCACCGGCTTCAGACAGGTCGTCAGCACCTCGCGCACCGGCGCCGGCGGCGGCCCGCCGGCGGCCCGGGCCTTCTCGAAGGCCGGGGATTCCGCGACGCCGAGGCGGATCGCGAGCCCGACGCCGAGCAGCAGGATGCTGACGAGGAACGGCACCCGCCAGCCCCAGGTCAGGAAGCTCTCCTTGTCGAGGAGGCCCGCGAGCCGGAAGGCCAGCAGCGACAGGATCTGCCCGGCCGGGCTGCCGAGCTGCGCGAAGGAGGCGAAGAAGGTGTTGCGCCCGGCCGGCGCGTGCTCGGCGGCCATCAGCACCGCGCCGCCCCACTCGCCGCCGACCGCGAGCCCCTGGATCAGCCGCAAGACGACCAGCATCACCGGCGCCCAGAGGCCGACCGACGCGTAGGTCGGCAGCAGGCCAATACACGAGGTGGCGATGCCCATCATCACGAGCGTCGCCACCAAGGCGCGCTTGCGCCCGAACCGGTCGCCGAGATGGCCGAAAATCAGGCCGCCGAGTGGTCGTGCGAGGAAGCCGACCGCGAAGGTGCCGAAGGCCGAGAGCGTCGCGATGTAGGGCGATTCCGCCGTGAAGAAGAGCGGCCCGAACACCAGGGCCGCCGCCGTGCCGTAGATGAAGAAGTCGTACCACTCGATCGTGGTGCCCACGAAGGCCGCGAGCGCCGCGCGCGCCGACTGGTTCTGTCCGGGCCCGGCGGCCGGGCTTGCGGTCGTGACGGCCATCGATCCTCGCGCGGCATTATGAATTCAAACGCCGCCCTGCATGCGCCACTCTGCTGGCCGACCGCAACGCCTGCACGCGACAGGGCGGGCGTTTCATCCGCCGCAGCCGGGCTCCGTCTCAGAAGCTCGGCGGCGTGCAGGCGCTCACCACCTCGCAGGGGTTGGGCCCGACGCAGCGGAACCGGTGCGGGCGGCGGCTGTCGAAGCTGTAGGCGTCGCCGGGGCCGAGGATCCGGCGCTCGGCATCCACCGTGACCTCGAGGCGCCCGGAGAGCACGATGCCGCCCTCCTCGCCCTCGTGGGAGAGCGGCACCCGGCCGGTATCGGCGCCCGGCTCGTAGCGCTCCTTGAGGATCTGGAGCTTGCGCCCGAACAGGCTGTCGCCGACCTGACGGTACGAGATCGCCCCCTTGGCGGCCCGGCGGCCGATCTCGGTGAGTTCCTCGGCGGCGAAGAACGCCTTGCTCTCCGGCTCCGGCTCCAGAGCGAAGAACTCGGCCATGCCGATCGGCACCCCGTCGAGGATCCGCTTCAGGGCGCCGACCGACGGGTTCACGCGATTCGCCTCGATCAGCGAGATCGCGGAATTGGTCACCCCGGCCCGCTTGGCCAGCGTCCGCTGCGACAGGCCGTGGCGGACCCGAACGAAGCGCAGGCGCGCGCCGACATCGATGCTCATCCGGCCAGGGCCCGTTTCAGGTGTTGCGGATCCCGCAACGGTGCCACCCGCGGCCCCGATCCTGCAAGGGGTTGGCGGCGACCAGAAAAGGACTTGTTGCCCGATCGGCGAAGGTGTCCCCTGGTCCCGCCGCCGATCCGCGTCGCCCGTCCCGGAGAACCGCCCATGACCGACCATCCGCTCCGCAATACGCCCGCGATGGACGCCTTCTGGATGCCGTTCACGGCCAACCGCCAGTTCAAGGCGGCGCCGCGCCTGCTCGTCTCGGCCGAGGGCATGCACTACACCGCCGATGACGGCCGCAAGGTCCTCGACGGCTCCGCGGGGCTCTGGTGCGTCAATGCCGGCCACGGGCGGCGGGGCATCGCCGCCGCGGTGGAGCGCCAGCTCGCGACCCTCGACTTCGCCCCGACCTTCCAGATGGGCCACCCCGTCGCCTTCGAGTTCGCCGAGCGGCTGGCCGAGATCGCCCCGGGCGGTCCCGACAAGCGCCTCGACCGGGTGTTCTTCACCAATTCCGGCTCGGAATCGGTCGACACCGCCCTCAAGATCGCGCTCGCCTACCAGCGGGCGATCGGGCAGGGCACGCGGACCCGGCTCGTCGGCCGCGAGCGCGGCTATCACGGCGTCGGCTTCGGCGGCCTGTCGGTCGGCGGCATCGTGTCGAACCGGCGGGTCTTCCCGACCCTCAACGGCACCGACCACCTGCGCCACACCCACGATCCGGCCCGCAACGCCTTCGTGAAGGGCCAGCCCGAGCACGGGGCCGAGCTCGCCGAGGATCTGGAGCGGCTGGTGGCGCTCCACGGGGCCGAGACCATCGCGGCCTGCATCGTCGAGCCGGTGGCGGGCTCGACCGGCGTGCTGATCCCGCCGAAGGGCTACCTCGAGCGCCTGCGCGAGATCTGCACCAAGCACGGCATCCTGCTGATCTTCGACGAGGTCATCTCCGGCTTCGGCCGCCTGGGTGCGCCCTTCGCGACCGATTTCTTCGGCGTCGTCCCCGACCTCGTGACCAGCGCCAAGGGCCTGACCAACGGCACGGTGCCGATGGGCGCGGTCTTCGCGAGCCGCGCGGTCCACGACGCGCTGATGCAGGGTCCGGATGGGATCGAGCTGTTCCACGGCTACACCTATTCCGGGCACCCGATCGCCTGCGCGGCCGGCATCGCGACGCTCGACATCTACCGGGAGGAGGGTCTGCTCACCCGCGTCGCCGACATCGCCGACGACTGGGCGGCGGCGATCCACGACCTGCGCGGGCGCAAGGGCGTCATCGACATCCGGACCATCGGGCTCGTCGCCGGCGTCGAGCTGGCGCCGCGCCCGGACGCGCCGGGCAAGCGCGCCTACGACGTGTTCGTGAACTGCTTCGAGCGCGGCCTGCTCACCCGGGTGACCGGCGACATCATCGCCCTGTCGCCGCCGCTGATCATCGAGCGAGGCCAGATCGGCGAGATCGTCGACATCCTCGGCGCCGCGATCGACCGGGTCGCCTGAGAGCTTTCTCGGCTGCCCCACCGTCTTTGCGAGCGGAGCGAAGCAATCCAGGATAGCGCCATGCTTCGAAACCGCGCGCTGCCCTGGGTCGCTTCGCTACGCTCGCGATGACGTGGGGCTCGCGATCACACAACCCTTGCGCGCCGCACAGGCGTCCCCGCCGCGCGGCGGGGTTGTCGCGACACCACCCGCGCCCATCTGCCCCGGACCCGGATTTAAGCCGGGCACGAGGGTTTCCATGTCGAACACCGCCCTGATCGTCGGCGCCAGCGGGATCGTCGGCAGCGCCACCGCGGCGCTGCTTCACCAAGAGGGCTGGCACGTCGCGGGCCTCGCCCGCCACCCCGTGCGGCAGGACGGCGTCGTGCCGGTGGCCGGCGACCTGCAGGATCCGGCCTCCCTGGAGGAGGCGCTCTCCGACCTCGCCCCGAGCCACGTGTTCCTGGCGACCTGGCAGCGGCGCCCGACCGAGGCGGAGATGATCCGCGTCAACCGGGCTATGGTGGAGAACCTGCTCGACGCGCTCCGCCCCAAGAAGAGCGTCCGCCACGTCGCCCTGGTGACCGGGCTGAAGCACTATCTCGGCCCGTTCGAGGCCTACGGCAAAGGCACCCTGCCGCAGACGCCGTTCCGCGAGGACCAGGGCCGCCTCGACATCGAGAACTTCTACTACGCGCAGGAGGATGCCGTGTTCGCGGCCGCCGCGCGCGACGGCTTCACCTGGAGCGTGCACCGCCCGCACACGATCATCGGCAAGGCGGTGGGCAACGCCATGAACATGGGCACGACGCTCGCCTGCTACGCCACCCTGTGCCGGGAGCTGGGACGCCCGTTCATCTTCCCGGGCTCGGCCGCGCAGTGGAACGGCCTCACCGACATGACCGACGCGCGGCTGCTCGTCCGCCAGCTTCTCTGGGCCTCGACCGAGCCGAGGGCCGCCAACGAGGCGTTCAACGTCGTGAACGGCGACGTCTTCCGCTGGAGCTGGATGTGGGGCCGGATCGCCGCGTGGTTCGGGATCGAGGCGGTGCCGTTCGACGGCACGCACCGGCCGCTGGAGCCCCGGATGGCGCAGGACGGCCCGGCCTGGGCCGAGATCGCGCAGCGCCACGGGCTCGCCGAGCCGAACCTCGAGAAGCTGGCCTCGCCCTGGCACACGGATGCCGATCTCGGCCGGCCGATCGAGGTCGTCACCGACATGAGCAAGAGCCGCCGCCTCGGCTTCACCGCCTACCAGCCGACGGACGACGCGTTCTACGGCCTGTTCGCCCAGCTCCGCGCGGACCGGCTGATCCCCTGACGGAGGACACCACCGTCATCGCGAGCGCAGCGAAGCGACCCAGGGCGGCGCGACACCCGTGCGCGTGGCCTGCCCTGGATTGCTTCGCTCCGCTCGCAAAGACGGCGGCGGATCAGGAGACCTTCCGCTCCGTCCCGCACCACTCGGCCACGAACAGCGCCATGGCGGTCGTGATCCGCTTCACCGAGGCGAGGCTCACGCGCTCGTCGAAGCCGTGGATGTTCTGGGAGGTCGGGCCGTAGCAGAGGGCCGGCACCCGGTCGTAGAGGGCGTGCACCCGGGTATCGAGGTAGCCCGCCGTCATGAAGCTCTGGAGCGGCGACCCGATCGCCCGCTCGTGCGCGCGGCCGAGCACCGCCTCGGCCTCCGAGCCTTCCTCCAGCACGTAACCCTCGGCGAAGAAGCCGTTGAACACCACCCGCGGCGGGCTGTTGGCCAGGAACGGGTCGGTGCGGGAGAAGCCCGACACCGCGGCCTCGATCTCGGCGGCGGCCTGCGCGGCGGTCACGCCCGGGTAGAGCGCCACCCGGCAGTGGATCCGGCACCAGGCCGGGACCGAGGAGGCCCAGTCGCCGCCCTCGATCTTGCCGATGTTGAGATTGATCGGGTGGTCCTCGGTCTCGAAATGCGGGTGCGCGGCCTTCTCGGCGTTCCAGCGGGCCTCGACCTCGCGCAGCGCGCCGATCACCCGGTAGGTGGCGTCGATCGCGTTGGCGCCGGCGCCCATCTCGCGCACGTGGACCGGGACGCCTCGCACCTCGACGGTGAACCAGAGCACGCCGGTATTGGCGCGCACGAGCTTCTCGTCCTCGGGCTCGGGGATCAGCACGGCGTCGGCCCGGTAGCCGCGCAGATGGGTCATCAGGGCGCCGTTGCCGGTGGATTCCTCCTCGACGACCGACTGCACCGTCACGGCGGCCGCCGGCTGGAGGCCGAGGCGGGCGAGCGCGTCGAGGGCGAACAGGTTGGCGGCGTGCCCGGCCTTCATGTCACCGGCGCCGCGGCCATACATCCAATCGCCCTGGATTACCGGATCGAAGGGGCGGTGGGTCCAGAGGTCGGCGGGCCCCGGCGGCACCACGTCGACATGGGCTTGCAGGATCAGGGACCGGCCGGTCTCGGTGCCCGGCCGGTGGTGGCAGACCACGATCGGCGCGTCCGAGTGGTGCGCCGCGTCGATCTTCGAGCCGCCCGGATGTTCCGCGATGGCCGCCCGGTCCATGGCGAAGCGCTCGGTGGCGTAGCCGCGGGCGCGGAACTGCTCGAACACGTAATCCTGGCAGGCATGCTCCTCCCCGCGCAGGGACGCGAACCGGACCAGCGCCTGCGTGTGGGCGACCTGATCGGCGAAGCCCTCCGCCACGGAGGCTTCGATCTCGGCGGCGAGGGTGGGGTCGAGGGCCATGGAAACTCCGAACCGTCTGCGGCCGGGAGGAAGCGCCCGGGCCCGGGCCGCTGTCAACCGGCGGTTGCCGAGAGCATGGCGCGTGCCGGAACCGGGATCCTAGGTCACATCCGGGAGCGCCGTCCGGACCTGCTCGGCGAACCGCGCGAAGGCCGCGCTCGGCCGGTCGTCTGCGCGGTGGACCACCAGCGTCGGGGCGTGCCCGTCCCCGTCGGGCACGGGGTGGATCGAGACCCGGCCGGCGCGGTGCGCCGGCGCCGCCACGGCCCGCGGAACCAGGGTCACGCCCAGGCCGGCCGCCACGCAGCCGAGGATGCCGTCGAGGGTCCCGAACTCCATGCGCCGCACATGCACGAGGCCCTGGCGGGCCAGGAACGCCTCCAGGCGCCTCCGGTACGAGCAGCCGGCCCGGAAGACGAGCACCTTCGCGTTGCGCGCCCGGGCCAGCCGGTCGAGCAGCGCCGCGAGGTCGCCGACGGCCGCTTGCGCCACCAGCACCAGCTCCTCCGTGAAGACCGGGAGCCCGACGAGGTCGGCCTGCGCGACCGGGCCGGCCACGAAGGCCCCCTCCAGGCTCCGGTCGAGGACCCGGGCGATCAGGTGCTCGGTCGGGCCGGTCTCCAGCTCGATGTCCACGTCCGGGTGGCGCGCGGCGAAGTCGGCGAGCGGGCCGGGCAGGCGCAGGGCCGCGGTCGTCTCCATGGCGCCGATCCGCAGGGGTCCGCGCGGCTCGCCCTCGGCCAGCAGGGCGTGGCGCGCCTCCGCGAGCAGCTGTCCGACCTGGAGCGCGTAGGGCAGGAGCCGCTCACCCGCCCGGGTCAGCGTCACACCGCGGCTGCCGCGGTGGAAGAGCGGCACGCGCAGGGCCTGCTCCAGGGCGCGGATCCGGCCGGTGACGTTGGACTGGACAGTGTTGAGCCGCGCCGCCGCCCGCCCGATGCCGCCGGTCTCGGCCACCGCCGCGAAGAACATCAGGTCGATGCTGTTCATGCCATCTGCTTTTCCGATGCCTTCCTTCAGAAGGAATCATTTTTTCCGCCATCGCGCGAGCGTTAATCCCTGGCGGGCGGCGCGCGCAACCGAGACGCTTTCCGGGGAGGGGACCCATGGCCTTAAGGACCAGACTCACCGACGCCTTCGGGCTGCGGCACCCAATCGTGCTGGCCCCCATGGACCCGGCCTCGGGGGGCGCCCTCGCGGCGGCGGTGAGCGCCGCCGGCGGCCTCGGCCTGATCGGCGGCGGCTACGGCGACCACGCGACGCTCGACCGGGAATTTGCCCGCGCGGGCAATCAGCGGGTCGGCTGCGGCTTCATCACGTGGTCGATGGCCCGGGACCCATCGCTCCTCGACGCGGCGCTCGCCCGGTCGCCCGCGGCCCTGATGCTCTCCTTCGCGGATCCCGCGCCGTTCGCGGACCGGATCCGCGCCGCCGACGTGCCGCTGATCTGCCAAGTGCACACCCTGGCGCATGCGAGGCGTGCCCTGGAGGTCGGCGCGGCCGCGGTGGTGGCGCAGGGGACGGAGGCCGGCGGCCACGGCCTCACCGCCCGCGGCACCGCGGCGTTCGTGCCGGCGGTCGCCGACCTGATCGCCCGCGAGCGCCCCGAGACGCTGCTCCTCGCGGCGGGCGGCATCGCGGACGGGCGCGGCCTCGCCGCCGCCCTGGCGCTGGGGGCCGACGGTGTCCTGATGGGGACCCGGTTCTGGGCCAGCCGGGAGGCGCTGATCCACCCGGCCTCGAAGCAGCGGGTTCTCGCCGCCACCGGCGACGACACGATCCGCACGCAGGTCTACGACATCGCCCGCCAGCGGGCCTGGCCGGCGCCCTATACCGGGCGACTCCTGCGCAACACCTTCATCGAGACGTGGCACGGCCGCGAGGACGCGCTGCGCGCGGCCTCGGCCGAGCGGCGCCGGGACGTGGAGGATGCCGACGCGGCGGGCGACTACGACGTCGCCAACGTCACGGTCGGCGAGGCCGTCGGGCTCATCGCCGACCTGCCGGGCGCCGGCGACCTCGTCCTACGCATCGCCGAGGAGGCCGAGGCCGCGATCCGCCGGATCTCCGGCATGGCGGCGGCGCCGTGAGCGCGCCGGCACGGCGCTCAGCAAAGCGTGACTACGCAGCGGCCCGGCGGACCGGAACCTCGGTGTTGCCGGGGCTTTAGCGTGACGGCAAACCGTCGCGGTTTCTCGAGGCGCGTCTCGAGTCGGAGTCGCTCATGCGTATCGGTCTGATCTCCGTCCTGTCCGGGCTGCTCCTGAGCGCGGGGATCCCCGCGACGGCCAGCGCGGACGTGCTCGTCAACGTCGACAAGACCACTCAGCGCATGGAGGTCTCGGTCGACGGACAGCCGCGCTATTCCTGGCCGGTCTCGACCGGCGTCGCGAGCTACGACACCCCGTCCGGCGCCTACCGCCCGTTCCGGATGGAGCGCACGCACTTCTCGAAGGAGTGGGACGACGCGCCGATGCCCTTCGCGATGTTCTTCACGACGCAGGGCCACGCCATCCACGGCACCAACCACGTCCGGAGCCTGGGACGCGCGGCCTCGCACGGCTGCGTGCGCCTGTCGGTGCGCAACGCCGCGACCCTGTTCAATCTCGTGAAGAGCCAGGGCATGGGCCGGACGCGGGTGGTGATCGAGGGGGCGGATGTTCCGATGGCGGAGCGCGGCCGTCGCGGCACCCGGCTCGCCCGGAACCGCAGCCCCTACGAGCCGGACGACCTGCTGGCGAACAGCGATCAGATGGGGCGCCAGTCGGCGCCGGCCTATTACCGCCCGGCGGCCCGGGCCACCTACGCGCCCGCCACGGTCTACGGCTACCCGACCGACGCCGACGAGACGGACGGCTGGTAGGCCGGATCGCGGCCCGGACCCCGTATCGGCCGATCGGCGCCACGACGTGCCCCTGCGCGCGGACGATCACCGGCCGCGTCGTCTGAGCGCGAAAGTCATGCGCCGCAGCCCCCTCCCATTGCCGAGCGCCCCCTCCCGGCCTAGCTCCTGCGCGGCCATCAGAGCCTGCGCGGCCCCTGCCGCGACTTGAGACGGACGGAGACACCCCGAGATGCCCTTCGCTTTCTGCCGGTCCCTTCCCCTCGCCGCCCTGGCGCTCGCCGCGGCCACCGTGCCGGGCTACGCCCTGGAGGTGACGCGCTCGGCCGACATCGCCGCGCCCCCGGCCAAGGTCTGGCAGACGATCGGCGAGTTCTGCGGCATCGGCGACTGGCACCCGGCCATCGAGAAATGCGCCCTGTCCGACAAGGACGGCATGAAGGTCCGCACGCTGAGCCTGAAGGGCGGCGGCACCATCAAGGAGGAGCAGGTCTCCCGGGACGACAAGGTGATGAGCTACACCTACACGATCCTGGAGAGCCCGCTGCCGGTCTCCGACTACAAGTCGACCCTCTCGGTCGCTCCCGAGGGCTCCGGCTCGAAGGTGACCTGGACCGGGACCTTCAATGCCAAGGGCGCGCCGGACACGGTCGCCACCGACGCGATCCAGGGCATCTACGATTCCGGCCTGAAGGCGCTCGTCGAGAAGGCGAAGTAAGCCCCGTCACGATTCGGAGCGCGCCGCCGGTGCAGGCTGCCGGCGGCGCGCGCCAAGTCCCTCCGGCAGCGGCGGAATCGCGCGTTCGAGGCGCTCCGCGTCCCGCGCTCCGCGCCCCTTCGGCATGTCGCCGGGGCGATTGACCCACCGCCAAGCGCGGCTCAGAACCTCGGCGGCGCGGCCCCTCGCGCCCCAACAGGATGATCGCCGTGCCCGCGTCCCGCCTCCCGATGCGCCTCAGTCTCGTCGCCCTCGCCGTCGCGGCGCTGGGCGCCTGCCAGCAGCGCGCCACGCCCGCGGTCACCGAGCCCTCGCCGATCGTGCCGGCGCCCCTGGCCCTGCCCACGGGCAGCGGTTGCGGCCCGGAGATCGCCCGCACGAAGGCGATCGTCGACAGCGACGTGGCCACCGGCAACCTCAACAAGCCGGTGGGCGACCGCTTCAGCGCCGACCTCGCCCACGCCGCCGCGGAGTGCTCGGCCGGCAAGTCGGGCGAAGCCCTGCACCTGCTCGCCGCCGCCAAGAGCCGCTACGGCTACCGCTGAGCGCGCAGCGACAGCGATCCTGATCCGATACGATCAGCGTCCTCCCCCTAGGCGAGAATTTTTCTCGGATCCGGAACGCGGCTGGGGACCCACGCGTGGCTCTCATACCGTTTCCCGGTGATGACTTCGGAAGCGCCGTCTTCGCGAGCGGAGCAAAGCAATCCAGTCGGCGCAACGCCGACGAAGGTTGCGTTGCCCTGGGTCACTTCGCTTCGCTCGCGATGACGGATGCGTCAATCGAAGCGTTCAGCCGGAAACCGCGTCCGCCCTCGATGGGGCGCGCTCGCGCGCGCCGGACTGGCGCCGGCTTCAGTGGGGGAAGATTCTAGATCACGAAGAGCAGGTTCAGTCCGGCGCGCCGGAACCCGTCCTCGGCGATCTTCAGGTCGAGCCCGTAGGACGCGATGTCGTCCGCCACCGGGTCGAGGGCCGGCGCCCGGTGCTGGTGGAGGTGCTTGATGTAGCTGTGGCAGGTCGTGCAGGTCTCGACCTGGACGTCCTTCGAGACCTCGTCGAGCCCGTAATAGCTGACACCCTCGCCGTCGCCGCAGGCGGTGCAGCGGATCCGGACGTGGTTCCAGTACGTGCCACAGACCGAGCAGCTGAGATACCGGGCCTTGTCGGCCGGGGTCCAGGAGACGATGACGCTCGCCACCGGCGCGCCGCCGCAGCACGGGCAGACGCCGTCCGCGACGGGCTTCAGCGTCCGCGTGTCGAGGCGCGCGGCCCGCTCGGCGAAGCGCACCTGCAATGCGGCTGAGACGAACAGGCATTCGGCGATCCGGTCGACCGGCAGCGCGCCCTCGAAAACCTGCACGGCGAGATCGCGGCGCTCCTCCGGCGCGGCGGCCCGCAGGGCATCCCGCGCCGCCGCCGAGGCCTCGGGCGCGGTCGCGAGATCCAGCGCGTCGAGCAGCGCCAGGAGGCACGCGTCGAAATCCTGGTCGGCCTCGAGGCTGTGCCGCGACAGCGGCGGCATGCCGTGCTCGCTCCGCAGCGCCTGATCGGCGGGATCCGGCGCCGCCGGGGCCGGAAACCGTGCCTGGATCGCAGCCTGGGCGCGGGCGACCTCACCGACGAACCGGAGATAGGCCTCCAGCGGGTGCCCGGGCGCGGCCTCCGCCAGGCGCGCGGCCCGGTCGGCGAACAGCGTCGCGGGATCGGGCAGGCGCACGAACGGGACCGAGCCCGAGATCCCGATCTTGTCGGGATCGGGCTTGAGCTCGCTGAAATCCCGGCGGTGGGGCTTCGGAGCCTCGGCGGGTTTCGGGGTCTTGTCCGCGGCCGGAGCCGCGGGTTTCCGCCTGAAGAAGTTGGCCACGCGATCAGGATCCGCGCTTGTCCACCGAGCCGCGGCGCGCCGGGCCGCCGGCCATCTGACGGAACCACTTGCGGTGATGCCGGTAGGCCCAGCCGCCCGTGACCGTGCCGCGGACCATCGCCCGGCCGGTGCCGCGCACCCAGATGCCGGCGTAGACGTGCACGACGATGATCGCGATGGCGATGACGGCGGCCAGCGAGTGCGCGAGCAGCGCCCAGCGCTGGGTCTCGATCGAGGTGAGGCCGCCGAAATAGGTGTTCCAGATCACGAGGCCGGTCACGAACATCACGCCGATCAGCGCGGTCTGGCCCCAGAACACGCCCTTCTGGCCGGCATTGTACTTGCCGAGTTCCGGCAGCCGGTCCTCGCGGTTGGTGACCACGTCGCCGATCTTCTTCGACCACTCGACATCGTCCTTGTTGGGGATGTTGAGCCGCCAGAAGCGCACGAACAGGAAGAGGAAGCTAATCGCCAGCGCCACGCCGAACCACGGGTGGACCGCCCGGGTCGCCTGCCCGCCGCCGAACAGGCCGGTCAGCGAGAACAGGTAGGGCGTGAACATCGCCAGCCCCGAGAGGGTCAGCAGGGTGAACAGGATCGCGGTGATCCAGTGATTCACGCGCTGCAGGCCGGTGTAGCGCGGGACGTACATCACCTCCGGCGCCTCGGACTTGGCGTGGTGGAGGGGGCGGGAATCGCCGTCCCGGACATCGTTCTGGATCGTCATCGGCCTTCACTCGCCTGACGGGGCCGCCCGTCGCGGCGGGCGGGCCGTGAAACTCGAAATCGGGTCTGGCGCCCGAGCCGTCTCCGCCCTGCCGAAACCGTTCGGCGCGGCGCTCCCTCCCCCCGCGGGGGAGGGAGACCGTCGCGTCTCAGTGCGGCCGGGCCTCGCCGCCATTCTCCCGGCGCTTGGCCTCGTCGTACTCGACCGCCTCTTCCTCCTCTTCGGGCACGACCTCGTTGGGGCCGGCCGTGACGTAGTGGAAGAAGCCCGCCACCGCCGCGAAGCCCATCGCGGCGAGACCGAACACCTTGGCACCACCCTTCCAGAAGGCGACCAGCGGCGAGATCTTCGGGTCGTTCGGCAGGCCCGCGTAGAGGTTCGGCTGGTCGGCGTGGTGCAGCACGTACATGACGTGCGTACCGCCGACCCCGGCCGGGTCGTAGAGGCCGGCATGGGCGAAGCCGCGCGACTTCAGGTCCTCGACGCGGTCGTGGGCCTGATCGATCATGGCTTGCTTGGTGCCGAACATGATCGAGCCGGTCGGGCAGGCCTTGGCGCAGGCCGGGGCCTGACCCACCGCCACCCGGTCCGAGCACAGAGTGCACTTGTACGCCTTGTGGTCGGTCTGGCTGATGCGCGGGATGTTGAAGGGGCAGCCCTTCACGCAGTAGCCGCAGCCGATGCAGTTCTCCTCGATGAAGTCGACGATGCCGTTGGAGTACTGCACGATCGCGCCGGGAGACGGGCAGGCCTTCAGGCAGCCCGGCTCGGTGCAGTGCATGCAGCCGTCCTTGCGGATCAGCCATTCGAGGTTGTTGGTCTCCGGGTTCTCGTACTCGGTGAACCGCATCAGGGTCCACGACTTCGGCGTGAGGTCGTGGGGGTTCTGGTAGGTGCCCGTGTTGACACCGATGTCGTCGCGCAGGTCGTTCCACTCCTCGCACGCCGACTGGCAGGCCTTGCAGCCGATGCACTTCGACACGTCGATGAGTTTGGCGACCTCCACCTGACGGCGGATCTCCGGTGGCGTCTCCGTGGAGGCGGAGCGCTGGCGGATGTCGAGGGAGCTGTAGTCAGCCATGTCTGCCGCTCCCCCTTACGCGACCGCGTCCGACGGAGGCGTGGTCGGCTCGATGTTCACGAGCCAAGCCTTGAACTCCGGCGTCTCGGTGTTCGCGTCGCCGACGACGGGCGTCAGCGAGTTCGGGTGCCATCCTTTCTTGGTGTGGCCCATGAAGCCCCAGTGCTGCGGGATGCCGACGACGTGGACGGGCTTGCCGTCGCAGATCAGCGGCTTGATCCGCTTGGTCACCACCGCCTTGGCCTTCAGGGAGCCGCGCTTCGACCAGACGCGGACCCAGCCGCCCTTGGCGATGCCCTTCTCCTTGGCGAGCTCCTCCGAGATCTCCACGAAGGCCTCCGGCTGGAGGATCGCGTTGATCCGGGCGTGCTTGGTCCAGCCGTGGAAGTGCTCGGTCAGGCGGTAGCTCGTCGCCGCGTAGGGGAACTCCTTCGCGTCGCCGAGGTCGGCGAGGTCGTCCTTGAAGATGCGGGACGCGGGCGCGCCCTTGATCTTCGGGAAGGCGAGGTTGGCCACCGGGGACTCGAAGGGCTCGTAGTGCGTCGGGAACGGCCCGTCGCGCATGAGGCCGCGGGTCCACAGGCGGGCGACGCCCTCCTGGTTCAGGATGAACGGGCCGACGCCCTTATCGGGGGCGACGGTGACGCCGTAATCCGGCACGTCGAAGCCGATCCACTGCTTGCCGTTCCACTCGATGAGCTTCTTCTTCTCCGACCACGGGCGACCCTCGGGGTCGCACGAGGCGCGGTTGTAGAGCACGCGCCGGTTGGCCGGCCACGCGAAGGCCCAGTTCGGCGCGATGCCGCGGTCGCCGGGGTCGGTGTTGTCCCGGCGGGCCATCATGTTGCCCTTCTCGGTGTAGCAGCCCGAGTAGATCCAGCAGCCGCAGGCGGTCGTCCCGTCGTCCTTGAGCTGGGCGAAGCCGTCGACCTGCTTGCCCGCCGGGATGATCGTCCCGTTGAGGTCCGGCGTCGGCGCCAGCGTGTAGCCGTTCAGCTCGCGGGCGAGCTCGGTCGGCGTCGGCGCCTCGGCGATCGCGTAATCCCACTTCAGATTGACGATCGGGTCCGGGAAGGCCCCGCCATCCTTCTTGTAGGCCGCCTTCATGCGGAGGAAGATCTCCGACATGATCTCGATGTCGGAGCGGCACTCGCCCGGCGCCTCCTGCGCCTGCCAGTGCCACTGCAGCCACCGGCTGGAGTTCGACAGCGAGCCTTCCTCCTCCACGAACAGGGTGGTCGGAAGCTCGAACACCTCAGTCTGGATCTTGGTCGGATCGACGTCGTTGTACTCGCCGTGATTCTCCCAGAACCGGGCCGTCTCGGTCTTGAGCGGATCCATCACCACGATGAACTTCATCTTGGAGAAGGCTTCCGTCATCTTGGCGCGATTGGGGAACGACAGCAGGGGGTTGAAGCCCTGGATGACGTAGCCGGTCATCTTGCCCTGCTTGGCGAGCTCGAACCCGCGCAGCACGTCGTAGGTCGGCACGTCGAGCTTGGGCAGGTAGTCGTACGCCCAGTCGTTCTCCTTGGTGGCCTTGTCGCCCCACATCGCCTTCTGGAACGAGACGAAGAACTTGTTGTAGTTCTGCCAGTAGCTCGTCTGCCCGGGACGCAGCGGCTTGAACTGCCGCTTGGCGATGTAGCTCGCGTAGTCGGGCTCCTTCTCCACCGGGATGTTCAGGTATCCGGGGATGAGGTTCGACATCAGCCCGATATCGGTCAGCCCCTGGATGTTGGAGTGACCGCGCAGGGCCTGCATGCCGCCGCCGAGCACGCCGATGTTCCCGAGCAGCGTCTGCACGATGCACATCGAGCGGATGTTCTGCGAGCCCTTGGAGTGATGGGTCCAGCCGAGCGCGTAGAGCGAGGCCATCGACTTCTCGGGGGAAGCCGTCGTCGCCATCAGCTCGCAGACCTTCAGGAAGGTCTCCCTGGGCGAGCCGCAGATCTTCTCGACCATCTCGGGCGTGTAGATCGCGAGATGCTTCTTCAGGAGCTGCATCACGCAGCGCGGATGCTGCATCGTCTCGTCGACCACGGCGTAGCCGTCGGGGCCGATCTCGTAGTCCCAGGTGGTCTTGTCGTAGTCGCGCTTGTCGGCGTCGTAGCCCGTGAACAGCCCCTCGCTGAAGTCGTAGCCCTCGCGGACCACGTACCCGGCGTTGGTGTAGGCGGAGACGTAGCGGTGCTGCAGCTTGTCGTTGTCGAGCAGGTACTTGGCCACCCCCGACAGGAACGCGATGTCGGTCCCCTGCCGGATCGGGCAGTAGAGATCGGCCACCGACGCCGTACGGGTGAAGCGCGGATCGACGACGATCAGCTTGGCATTGTTATGGGCTTTCGCCTCCACGACCCACTTGAAGCCGCAGGGGTGAGCCTCGGCGGCATTGCCGCCCATCACGGTGATCACGTCCGCGTGCTTGATGTCCATCCAGAGGTTGGTCATCGCACCGCGTCCGAAGGAGGGCGCCAAACTGGCGACCGACGGACCGTGTCAAACTCTGGCCTGATTATCGAAGACCAGGGCCCCCATGCTTCGGACTGTCTTGTAGGTCAGCCAGGCCGTCTCGTTGGTGGTGGCCGAGGCCCCGAGGAAGCCCATCGTGGTCCACCGGTTGACCGTGAGGTCGCCGTTCTTGGCCACGAAGTTCTTGTCCCGGTCCTCCTTCATGAGCTGCGCGATGCGGTCGAGGGCGAAATCCCAGGACACGCGCTTGAACTCGGAGGAACCCGGGGCGCGGTGGAGCGGGTACTTGGTGCGGGTCTCGGCGTGCACGAAGTCGAGCAGCGCCGAGCCCTTCGGGCAGAGCGTGCCGCGGTTGACCGGATGATCCGGGTCGCCCTCGATGTGCATGACCGAGGAGCGCGCGTTCTTCGAACGGTCCCCCAGGCTGTAGAGGATCACGCCGCACGCGACCGAGCAGTACGGACAGGTGTTGCGGGTCTCGCGCATCTGCGCGAGCTTGAACGGCCGCACCGCGGCGGCCATGGCGGGCTCGAGTCCGCCGAATCCGAGCGCGCCCAGCGAGCCGCCAGCGAGGCCGGCGCCGGCCCCCTTGAGCAGGCCACGCCTTGAGACCTGGACCGTCATCTCCGCTCCGTAAAAGCGATCTGGTATAATTCCAAGCTGTCCCAAAAAAGCGTGCGCGAGGCAAGTGCGGTTGCGTGACACAGCAAGTTGCCGTGTCTCAGCCGAAGCAACACGTTTGTCGCACCGGCATCATCCTGCATGAGAACGGTTTTTTTACTTGCTGGGATTGGCCGGATTGGCGCCTGACGGGCCGGCCGTGCGGTGCTCCAGGGGCGCCTGCGGCTCGGTAGCGGAGGTGCCGCCGGGCTGGGCCGGCGGCACGGGACGGTCGGCATTCTCCTTGATCGAGTTGCCGCCCGGGTCCGGCGCGTCCTTGGCGGCCGACTGCTCCCGCGGCACCGGGGCCTGGCTCCAGCCGTCCTGCGCGCTGCGGGACTTGTCGCCCATCGCGTCGACGCCCTTGATCTCGCCCGGTTTCGTCTGCGCGAGACAGGGCGACGCCACCGTCGCGAGACCGAGGAGCAGCGACATCATCAGGGGAATCGAGCGGGACACGGGGCGCCTCCTGGCAGCAGGGGGAATGCGGGAGAATGGCAGCAGGGGATGAACAGCGGGGAATGCCCGGGCAACGTAGCCTTCGCGGCGGCAGTTCCGGCCTGCGACACCGACCCGGCACGGGGCACCGGGGTCGCGTGGCGGAAGCGCGGCCGCGGCGGTGACGGCTCCTTAACCAAACCTTGCAACCGTACGTGTCCACAGGTGCGAGGATTTCCCGGTCATGTCGAAGCCGCATCCCGAACGCCCCTGCGAGACCGAGCGGTCGGTCGACGCGCCGCCGCTGAGCTCCGACATCCGGCGCCATCTCGGCCAGAACCTGCGCGCGCTCTTCACCGACACGCTGGCGGCCCCGGTCGACAAGCGGCTGGAGGCCCTGATCGCCCGGCTCGACAAGCCGAAGCGCTGACCCGGACCGCCGCCGACAGGGGAGCGGAGGATCGCCGTCTTGCGGGCAACCGCGTGCGGCGCGAACCGCCGACGGCTATCGCCGGCCCGCAGAATGCCGCCCGATGTGCGCTAGAGCACTTAAGATCGTTCGTTCTGAGAAACCCGATTCCGCGCACGAAATCTTCTCCATCGGCGGCGTCGCAGAGAAGATCCATGCGTTCTGATCGTCTACCACCCTGAGTTATCTTGCATTTCCGGCACGATCGTCGATCCTGATCACGTTACGGCATCACGCGGGTCCACACCCGAGGCTTGACTTCGTTCGGTAAAAAGAACGATTTCGCGCCTCCCGGGGACGCCTGTCCCCTGCGTCGCAACCGCGGATGGCTGGGGGATCGGACGTGATGACGAACGCTTCAGGTCTGGGCCGGATGGCTCGGGCGATCGGGCTGACCCTTCTGGCCGGAGCCGGCCTGCTGACCTGCGCGCTGCCGGCCGCGGCCGAGACCGCGCTCCTCAACGTCTCGTACGACCCGACCCGCGAGCTCTACCGCGAGATCAACGCCGCCTTCGCGGAGGAGTGGAAGGCGAAGACCGGCGAGGCCATCACGGTGCGGGCCTCGCACGGCGGCTCGGGCGCGCAGGCGCGCACGGTGATCGACGGGGTGGACGCCGACGTGGTCACCCTCGGCATCCCGTCCGACATCGACGCGATCGCCAAGCTCACCCACAAGATCCCCGAGGATTGGCGCAGCAAGCTGCCGAACCAGGGGACGCCCTACACCTCGACGGTGGTGTTCCTGGTCCGGAAGGGCAACCCGAAGGGCGTCAAGGACTGGGACGACCTGGTCAAGCCCGACGTGAAGGTGATCACCCCGAATCCGAAGACCTCGGCCGGCGGGCGCTGGAACTTCCTCGCCGCCTGGGGCTACGCCTACGGGAAGGACAAGGACGCCGCGAAGGCCGACGCCTTCGTCGGGCAGGTCTACAAGAACGTGCCGGTGCTCGACACCGGCGCCCGGGGCTCGACCGTGACCTTTGCGCAGCGCGGCCTCGGCGACGTCCTGCCGACCTGGGAGAACGAGGCCTACCTCGTGCTCCAGGAGTTCGGCGCCGACAAGTTCGACATCGTCTCGCCGCCGACCTCGATCTACGCCGAGCCGCCTGTGTCCCTGGTGGCGGTCAATGCCGAGCGGAAGGGCACCACGAAGGCGGCCCAGGCCTATCTCGACTTCCTCTACAGCGACCGCGCCCAGGCGATCTTCGCCAAGCACCATTACCGGCCGATCCGCCGGGAGGCGGCCGCCCCGGCGGACCTCGCCCAGCTGCCCGAGATCAAGCTGTTCAAGATCGAGGACCTCCAGGGATCCTGGGACCAGATCCAGAAGCGGAACTTCGACGCCGGCGGCCTGTTCGACCGTCTGAGCCGGGCCGGCCGCTGAGGCATCAGATCATGGTCCAGACGCCCCGTCCCCGTCGGACATTCCGACGGCCGAGCGTGATCCCGGGCTTCGGGATCAGCTTCGGCTACACGCTGACCTGCCTCGGCCTGATCGTCCTGCTGCCGCTGGCCGGACTGGTGGTGAAGGCCTCGGGGCTCGGCCTGTCGGGCATCTGGGAGGTCGCCACCGATCCGCGGGTCGCCAGCGCCCTGCGGATCAGCTTCGGCGTCTCGGCCATCGCGGCGCTCGTCGCATCGGCCTTCGGCTTCCTGGTGGCCTGGGTGCTGACCCGCTACCGCTTCCCGGGCCGCAAGCTGGTCGACGCCGCCGTCGACCTGCCCTTCGCCTTGCCCACCGCGGTCGCCGGCATCGCGCTCGCCTCGCTCTACGCGCCGGACGGTCTGCTCGGCGCGCCGCTCGCGCGCCTCGGCATCCAGGCGGCCTACACGCCGGTCGGCATCTTCATCGCCATGGTGTTCATCGGCCTGCCCTTCGCGGTGCGGACCGTGCAGCCGCTGATCGCCGAGATCGACAAGGAGATCGAGGAGGCCTCGGCCACCCTCGGGGCGACGCGCCTCGTCACCCTCACCCGGGTGGTGCTGCCGCCCCTGATCCCGGCGGTGCTTACCGGCTTCGCGCTCGCCTTCGCCCGGGGTGTCGGCGAGTACGGCTCGATCATCTTCATCGCCGGCAACCTGCCCTACGTGTCGGAGATCGCGCCGCTGCTCATCGTCATCAAGCTCTCCGAGTTCGACTACGGCGGCGCGGCGGCCATCGCGACGATCATGCTCGGGATCTCGTTCCTGACGCTGCTCGCCATCAACCTCATCCAGGCCTGGTCACGGCGGCGGTTCGGCTATGTCTGAGATCTTCTCCCCCGCCTTCGTGCCGGCCGCCAAGCCGGCCCCGGTCGCCTCGGAAGGGGTCGGCGTCCGCGCGGTCCTGATCGGGATCGCCGTGGCGTTCCTGGCGCTGTTCCTGGTGCTGCCGCTGTTCGCGGTCTTCCTCCAGGCCTTCTCCAAGGGGCTCGGGGCCTTCCTGGACGCGTTCCGGGAGCCCGACGCCTGGAGCGCGATCCGCCTGACGCTGACCGTGGCGGCGATCGCGGTGCCGTTCAACGTCGTGTTCGGGCTGGCCGCCTCCTGGGCGATCGCCAAGTTCGAGTTTCCCGGCAAGGCGCTGCTGATCACCCTGATCGACCTGCCGTTCTCGGTCTCTCCGGTGGTCTCCGGCCTGATCTACGTGCTGCTGTTCGGGTCCCAGGGCCTGTTCGGCTCCTGGCTCCTCAACCACGGCGTCCAGATCCTGTTCGCCCTGCCGGGGATCGTCCTGGCGACGGTGTTCGTGACCTTCCCGTTCGTCGCCCGCGAGCTGATCCCGCTGATGCAGGAGCAGGGCACCGCCGAGGAGGAGGCGGCGCTGACGCTCGGCGCCTCGGGCCTGCACGCGTTCCGGACGGTGACGCTGCCCAATATCCGCTGGGGCCTGCTCTACAGCGTGCTCCTCTGCAATGCCCGGGCGATGGGCGAATTCGGAGCGGTGTCGGTGGTGTCGGGCCACATCCGCGGCCTGACCAACACCATCCCACTCCACGTGGAGATCCTCTACAATGAGTACAACTTCGTCGCCGCATTCGCCGTCGCTTCGCTCCTCGCCGTCCTTGCCCTCATCACCCTCGTCCTCAAATCCGTCCTCGAATGGCGCTTCGCGGGTGAGCTCGCGCACGGCCGGGCACACTGATCGCCCCTCCACGGCGATCCGGGTCGAGAACGTCTCGAAGACGTTCGACACGGCGGCGGTGCTGCACGACCTGTCGCTGGACGTGCGGGCGGGCGAGCTGATCGGGCTCCTCGGCCCGTCGGGCTCGGGCAAGACGACGCTGCTGCGGATCATCGCCGGGCTCGACGCGCCGGACCGGGGCCGGATCCTGTTCGGCGGCGACGACGCCACCGGCCTGCCGGTGCAGGAGCGGGCCGTGGGCTTCGTGTTCCAGCACTACGCCCTGTTCAAGCACATGAGCGTGGCCGACAACATCGCCTACGGGCTGAACGCGCGGCGCCGCGCCGACCGGCCGGCCAAGGCCGAGATCAAGCGCCGGGTCGGCGACCTGCTCGACCTGATCCGCCTCTCCGGCTTCGGCGACCGCTACCCGTCGCAGCTCTCCGGCGGCCAGCGGCAGCGGGTGGCGCTCGCCCGGGCCCTCGCGGTCGAGCCGCGGGTTCTCCTGCTGGACGAGCCCTTCGGCGCGCTCGACGCCCAGGTCCGCAAGGACCTGCGCCGCTGGCTGCGCGAGATCCACGACCGCACCGGCCAGACCACGATCTTCGTCACCCACGACCAGGACGAGGCGCTGGAGCTGTCCGACCGCGTGGCCGTGCTCGATCGCGGCCGCCTGGAGCAGGTCGGCACCCCGGACGAGGTGCAGGAGAACCCGGCCTCCGCCACCGTGATGAAGTTCCTGGGCGATTCCGTCGAGGTGGAGGCGATCGCCGAGGGCGGCCGGGTGCTGGTCCGGGGCCGGGAGACGCCGGTCGCCGCGCCCGCCAGCCTGTTCGGCCCGGTCAAGCTCTACGTCCGGCCCTGGCAGCTGCAGCTCGCCGAGCCCGAGGCCGCGCACCTGTCGGGCACCGTGCGCAGCTCGTACCGGACGCAGGGGCGCCAGCGGATCGAGGTGGCCGACGCTGAGGGGCGCGTCCTCGCCGTGGAGGATTTCGACGGCGTGCGCTACCCGGCCGGCCACCCGGTCGGCCTGCGGATCAACGGCGGGCACGTGTTCGGGTGAGGCTCGCCAGCGGCCGCGCGGCACCCTAGGCTCCCGACCATGACCGTACCGAGTCGCGAACCCGCCTCCGACGTCCTGGCCGCCATCGGCCAGACGCCGCTGATCCGCCTGCGCCGCGCCTCCGAGGAGACCGGCTGCACCATCTACGGCAAGGCGGAGTTCCTAAATCCCGGCCTGTCGGTGAAGGACCGGGCGGCGCTCTCGATCGTGCGGGACGCGGAGGCGCGGGGCCTGATCCGCCCGGGCGGCACGATCGTCGAGGGCACCGCCGGCAACACCGGCATCGGTCTCGCCCTGGTGGCCTCGGTGCGCGGCTACCGGACGCTGATCGTCATCCCGGTCACCCAGTCCGAGGAGAAGAAGCAGACCCTGCGGCTCGCGGGCGCCCGGCTGGTGGAAGTGCCGGCGGTGCCCTTCGCCAACCCGAACAACTACGTCCACGTGGCCCGGCGGCTCGCGGAGAAGCTCGCCGCCACCGAGCCGGCGGGCGCCTTCTTCGCCGACCAGTTCGACAACGTCGCCAATCGGCAGGCACATGTCGACGGCACCGGCCCGGAGATCTGGGCGCAGACCGGTGGCCGGGTCGACGGCTTCGTCTGCGCGGCCGGCACCGGCGGCACGCTGGCCGGCACCGCCGAGGCCCTGCGCGCCCGCAACCCGCAGGTGCGGATCGCGCTGTCGGATCCGGAGGGCTCGGCCCTCTACGCCCACTACACGACCGGCACCCTGAAGGCCGAGGGCTCCTCGATCACCGAGGGGATCGGCCAGGGGCGGATCACCCGGAACCTCGAGGGCTTCACCCCCGACCGCGCCTTCCGGATCCCGGACCGCGAGGCTCTCGACATCGTCTTCGGGCTGATGCAGGAGGAGGGGCTGTCGCTGGGCGGCTCGTCGGGCATCAACGTCGCCGGGGCGATCCGGCTGGCCCGGGACCTCGGGCCCGGTCACACGATCGTGACGATCCTCTGCGACGGGGCGGCCCGCTACGCCTCGAAGCTGTTCAGCCCGGCCTTCCTCACCGAGCGCGACCTGCCGGTTCCCGGCTGGCTCGACGCGCCCGCGGACGCTCTGCCGGACTGGCACGCCTGAGGCCGGGGTCTCATCCGGAATTTTCCTCACAAAAGCGTGGCTTGGCGTTGAACGGAACGGAATGTCGCAGCGTTTGAACGGTCACGCTCGCACCAGCGCGACCGTCCGGAGAACGCGACCGATGTCCCTCGTCACCATCCTGCTCATCATCCTGATCATTCTGGCCTTCGGCGGCGGCGGCTTCCTCGGCGGCGGCGCGTATCGCGGCCCCGGCTTCGGCCTGGGCGGCATCCTGCTCATCGTGCTGATCGTGCTCCTGGTCACCGGGCGGCTCTGAGCGGCGGCCCGTCGCCTGGGCGGACGGCTCGTCCGCCCAGGCTCGTGAACGCTGGCGGATCCCGCGCGAGCGACAGGGGATCCGCCGCGCGATCCGCATCTCAGCGGCAGGTGATCCCCACCACGGCAGGCGCGACCGCGCTGGGCCCGCCACCCGAATGCGGCGCCGCCGCGGCGATGCCCTGGGCGGCGAGGAAGGCGGAGATCGCCCGCGCCGAAACGACCGGCAGGCGTGCCGGCGGCACCACCCCGGCGACCCGGCGCGGCGCCGCGGGATAGCGGGCGACGAGACCGACGAGGGCCCCCGACCGGTCCAGCACCGGCGCGCCGCCGGAACCCGGCTGGAGCGCCGCGATCACGTCGCCGCCCCGCGCCTCACCGGGAGCGGCCTGGACCCCGTCCGCACCCGGCGCCAGGGCGATCACGCTCTCCTCGGCACCGACGGGCTCGGTCCGGAGCGCGGGCCGGAGCGGGGCGGGGGCGCCGGGCACATCGAGGAGGGCGAGGCCGGCGGGATCGGTGGCGAGCACCCGCGCCGATGCCGCGCCGATCCTGGGCTGGGCGCAGCCCTCCAGCACGGCGGCGGCGGTCAGCACGCGTCCTGGCGCCACCGCGAGACCCGCGCCCGAGGCCGGCGCGGGGGAGAGGCTCGCCGGCCTCAGCGGCGCGGCCTGCGGCTGGGGCGCCGGGTGGGCGGCGGCGCGGGCCGCCGGCGCCAGACCCGGGGGTAGCTGCGCGGCCGGCGCCGCGGCAGGATCGGGAAACGGCACGAAGGCGTTCGCCACGGCGATCACGAGCCGGTCGACCTCCGGCGCCAGGGCGCGATCGTAGCCGAGCAGGAACCCACGCACGCCCTCCGGTCCGGACGCGTAGCGGATGTAGGACAGTCCCGGCCCGGTCTCGGCGGTGACCACCACGGTGTCCGGCCGCCGCAGCTTGTAGGTCACCTTGCGGCCGGGGAGCGGCGCGGTCGCCTTCTCGAACAGCGCGTCGAGGCTCTCGGCCCCCGGCGGGAAGGCGCGGGATTCCAGGGTGACGCGGCCGTTCTGGCTCTGCCAGCGGGTTCCGGAGGGCAGGGCGGTCCGTCTCGCCAGGAGCCTCTCGGGCACGCCCATCACGGCGCCGGTCCCGGGATCGACCGCGACGCGGAAGCGCGCCGCGTTCCGCGCCGCCGCGCCGGCGGCCAGGAGCGCCGCCCGGCCGCGCGGATCGAGGGGGTCGGCCCCGCCGGTCCGGGCGCCGTAGGCGGTGAGCGCCTCGAAGGTCCGGCGCCCGAAGGCCCCCGACACGACGGCGTTGAAATCGCCGGTCCAGACCAGGGCGTCCTGGACGGCCTTGCGGTCGGCCTCCGGCAGGGCCTCGAAGCCCGCCCGCATCGCCTCGAAGACGGGGTCGGCCGGCGCGCCGGCCGCCGGCGCGGGTCTGGGGGCGGCCCGGGCGGGCGCCGGCCGGTCCTGGGCCCCGACAGGCCCGGTGCCGAGAACGATCAGGATCGCGAGGGCCGTCGCGCGCCGGGCGCGGCCGCGCAGGGTATCCGGGTTCCGACACCGCGACGCGTCACCCGAATCCATGCCCGCCCCCGACCCGCTTTGCACCGCGTCGTCCCGATCCTGGCAGAGGCCGCCGCGACAGGCCAGATCAATCCGGTGCCGGGCCGGTGTCGGCCCGGTCCCGGCAGCCGTGCGTCCGGCGCCGCGATGCGCTACAGGGCGGATGTCCGGCCCTGGGCGGCGGCCGGATCCCGGGTCGGTCGTCCGGCCACGCGATGCCGCCACGGTTCGACGCGGAGCCCGGCATGAGCGACACGAACAACACCTTCAAGAAGGCGCCCAAGCGCAAGGCCGCCAAGGGCAAGAGCATCAGCGTCTCGCCGGAGATGCGGCAGGCCTACGCCGACCTGATCCAGGAGCGCGCCGAGAAGCAGGAGGCCTACGGCCGCCACCTGCCGCAGGACGAGACGCGGCGGCGGTAGCGCGGCCCGGAGAAGCGCCGGCCCGCATCGGCCTCAGCGCTTGCGCACGAACTCGGTGCGCAGCACGAGGCCCTTGATGGTGTCGTGGCGGCAGTCGATCTCCTCCGGATCGTCCGTGAGCCGGATCGACCGGATGACCGTACCCTGCTTCAGGGTCTGGTTCGCGCCCTTGACCTTGAGGTCCTTGATCAGCGTGACCGAATCGCCGTCGGCCAGGACGTTGCCGGCCGCGTCGCGGACGGCTCTCGCCTCGGCGGGCGCGGCCGCGGACCCGGGCGGGAGCCACTCGCCCGTCGCCTCGTCGTAGACGTAAGCCTCGTCGTCGCCGCTCAAAACCGTGCCCCCTGTCCGGATCGGGGCCGGGTCCTGTGAGGATCGCGTGGGCCCGTCATCAGCGCCCCGGCACACCGAATCGGTCGCCGAGTCGGCGCGGGACGCCGCGAGCCTAGCCGATCGGGCCGGCCCCGCGCGAGAGCGGGAACCGGCCCGACGGAGCGCCTTACCGCTTCAGCGGACCGGCCTCGATCACGTCCTCGACCGTGCGCAGGCCGGCGCGCGGGGAGTTGACGAGGCAGGCCATGTTGCCCGGCGGGTGCTGGTTCTTCCACATCTTGGTGTGGGCCTGGGGGATCTTGTCCCAGGGGAAGACCTCGCTCATGCACGGGTCGATCCGCCGGTCGAGCACGAACTGGTTCGCCGACGAGGCCTGCTTGAGGTGGGCGAAGTGCGAGCCCTGGATGCGCTTCTGCCGCATCCAGACGTAGCGGGCGTCGAAGGTGATGTTGAAGCCGGTCGTGCCGGCGCAGAACACCACCATGCCGCCGCGCTTCACCACCAGCGCCGAGACCGGGAAGGTCGCCTCGCCCGGATGCTCGAACACGATGTCGACGTCCTGCTTGCCGGTGATGTCCCAGATCGCCTTGCCGAACTTCCGCGCCTCCTTGGTCCAGGCGTGGAACTCGGGGCTGTTGACCTTGGGCAGCTGGCCCCAGCAGTCGAAGTCCTTGCGGTTGATGACGCCCTTGGCGCCGAGGCTCATCACGTAGTCGCGCTTCGACTCGTCCGAGATCACCGCGATGGCGTTGGCGCCCGAGGCCGCGCAGAGCTGCACGCCGAACACGCCGAGGCCGCCGGAGGCACCCCAGATCAGCACGTTCTGGCCCGGCTTCACCGTGTGCGGGGCGTGGCCGAACAGCATGCGGTAGGCGGTGGCGAGCGTCAGCGTGTAGCAGGCGGCCTCCTCCCAGGTGAGGTGCTTCGGCCGGACCATGAGCTGGCGGGACTGCACCCGGCAGAACTGCGCGAACGAGCCGTCGCCGGTCTCGTAGCCCCAGATCCGCTGCGAGGGCGAGAACATCGGGTCGCCGCCGTTGCACTCCTCGTCGTCGCCGTCGTCGCGGTTGCAGTGGACGATGACCTCGTCGCCGACCTTCCAGCGCTTCACCTTGGAGCCGACCTTCCAGACGATGCCGGAGGCGTCGGAGCCCGCGATGTGGTACTCGCCCTTGTGGACGTCGAAGGGCGAGATCGGCTCGCCGAGGCCGGCCCAGACGCCGTTGTAGTTGACGCCCGCCGCCATGACGTAGACCAGCACCTCGTCGTCGCCGATCTCCCAGACCGGCAGCACCTCGAGCTGGTGGGACTGTTCCGGGGGACCGTGCCGCTCGCGCCGGATCGCCCAGGCATACATCTTGGCCGGCACATGACCCAGCGGCGGGATCTCACCCATCTCGTAGAGGTCCTTGACCTCCCCGCCCGTCGGACTGATCGCAGCGCTCGCCGCCATCTCGCTCTCCTCTCGTCCCGCGTGTTTCTCACGGCCGCGGTTCTCCATCGCGCTATACCGGCGATGCCGGAGGCGTCCAAGTGGGCCGAAAGTCGAAAGCCGACGGTTTCCGACATGAAAAAAGCGCGAGCACAGGGCGCGCGACCACGTATTCAAAATCGGCTTTCCGGCAGACCAAGTATTATTCGGGGCCGGCCTCGGTCGCCCCGACCCCGAGACCTTGCCCGACTCCACCGCCGCGCGCCCGAGCTGCTCCGGGCCGTCCGGCGAGCACATGCACCTCTAAGTCATTGGTTCGACTTGCCCTCTCGCGCCTGAACAGCGGCAAGTCCCGCGAAGAACAGTTCAGGTGGACATTATACCAGCACTGATAAAGCGGATCGGGACCGTCGCGCGGCGCCGTCCGGACCGCGGGTGCGGGCGGCGCGCGAGCGGCGGCGCGCCGCGGCGCCTTCAAATCCCGCTGTTCCGGCGGGCAAGTTTTTTCATGAGCCGCGGATGCCCGCGCGGGCGTCTTGCACTTCCGTCCCGGATGACGCGTGCTCAAGCCTTCGCTACGGTGACCGCAAGGCCGCGCCCCGCGCGGATACAAAGATCACACGGAGGCGAGGAATGGGCGCGAGCGTCGCCGAGACCAGGAGCGACAAGTCGAGCCGCGACAAGCCCTGGATCATCCGCACCTACGCGGGGCACTCGACCGCGGCGGAGTCCAACAAGCTCTATCGGGGCAACCTCGCCAAGGGCCAGACCGGCCTGTCGGTTGCCTTCGACCTGCCGACCCAGACCGGCTACGACCCCGACCACGAGCTGTCCCGCGGAGAGGTCGGCAAGGTCGGCGTCTCGATCGCGCATCTCGGCGACATGCGGACCCTGTTCCAGGACATCCCGCTCGCCCAGATGAACACCTCGATGACGATCAACGCCACGGCCCCGTGGCTGCTGGCGCTCTACCTCGCGGTGGCCGAGGAGCAGGGCGCGCCGATCGCCGCCCTCCAGGGCACGACCCAGAACGACATCATCAAGGAGTACCTGTCGCGCGGCACCTACGTGTTCCCGCCCGCGCCGTCCCTCCGGCTCACCAAGGACGTGATCCTGTTCACGACCAAGAACGTGCCGAAGTGGAACCCGATGAACGTCTGCTCCTACCACCTGCAGGAGGCGGGGGCGACGCCGGTCCAGGAGCTCTCCTACGCGCTGGCCATCGCCATCGCGGTGCTCGACACCGTGCGCGAGGACCCCGAGTTCGACGCCGAGAGCTTCTCCGACGTCTTCGGCCGGATCTCGTTCTTCGTGAACGCGGGCCTGCGGTTCGTCACCGAGATCTGCAAGATGCGGGCGTTCTCGGAGCTCTGGGACGAGATCGCCCGGGAGCGCTACGGCATCGACGACCCGAAGAAGCGCATCTTCCGGTACGGCGTGCAGGTGAACTCCCTGGGGCTCACCGAGCAGCAGCCCGAGAACAACGTCCACCGCATCCTGATCGAGATGCTGGCGGTGACGCTGTCCAAGCGCGCCCGCGCCCGCGCGGTGCAGCTCCCGGCCTGGAACGAGGCGCTCGGCCTGCCGCGGCCCTGGGACCAGCAATGGTCCATGCGCATGCAGCAGATCCTGGCCTTCGAGACCGACCTCCTCGAATACGACGACATCTTCGACGGCAGCCACGTGATCGAGGCCAAGGTCGAGGAGCTGAAGGCGCAGACCCGCGCCGAGCTGGAGCGGATCGGCGGCATCGGCGGCGCGGTCGCGGCGGTGGAAACCGGGGCGCTCAAGCGCGCGCTGGTGGAGTCGAACGCGCGCCGGATCTCGGCCATCGAGGCCGGCGATCAGATCGTGGTCGGCGTCAACAAGTGGCAGCAGGGCGAGCCGTCGCCGCTCACGGCCGGGGAGGGGGCGATCTTCTCCGTCTCCGAGACCGTCGAGATGGAGGCGCAGAGCCGGATCCGCGAGTGGCGCGGCCGCCGCGACGAGAACGCCGTGGGCCAGGCCCTCGACGCCCTGGAGCAGGCGGCGCGCTCCGGCGCCAACATCATGCCGCCCTCGATCGAGGCCGCCAGGGCCGGCGTCACGACGGGCGAGTGGGGCGCGCGCCTGCGCGCGGTCTTCGGCGAGTACCGGGCGCCCACCGGCGTCACCGTGGAGACCGTCTCCAGCGGCGCGGCCGAGGAGGCCAAGCTCCTGATCGCCGATCTCGGCGAGCGGCTCGGCGAGACGCCGAAGCTCGTGGTCGGCAAGCCGGGCCTCGACGGCCACTCCAACGGCGCCGAGCAGATCGCGCTCCGCGCCCGGGACGTCGGCTTCGACGTCACCTACGACGGCATCCGCCAGACGCCGGCCGAGATCGTCGCGAAGGCCAAGGAGACCGGCGCCCACGTGGTCGGCCTGTCGATCCTGTCCGGCTCCCACGTGCCGCTGGTGCGGGAGGTCCGCGCCAAGATGCGCGAGGCCGGGCTCGACCACATCCCGGTGGTGGTCGGCGGCATCATCTCGCCGGAGGACGAGCTGGTCCTCAAGAACATGGGCGTGCGCGCCGTCTACACGCCGAAGGACTACGCCATCGACCAGATCATGGTCGGGCTCGCCAAGGTCGTGAAGAAGGGTCTGGATCGACGGGACGGCCCGGCGGATCCGCCGCGCGCCGAGGCCCAGGTCTACTAGCGGACCGAGCCTGCCCGGACCGCGCGCGGTCCGGGCAGGACCAAACAACCTTAATATTTCTCAGACAAGCATAGGCCCCGGTCCCAAGTGCGGGACCGGGGACGAATCCTATGCGCGCCGGTATCTCCATCGCGGCCAAGCTCGGCCTGTGTCTCGCGGCCCTGGTGCTGCTGATCGCCGCGACGAGCGGCCTCTCGCTGGCCGAGCTCGGCCGCATCGAGTCCGCCGCCGCGCAGCTGCGCGACACGCGCATCCCGGCCACCGACGCCCTCGGCCGGATCGGCATTAACTTCATGCGGCAGCGGGTCAACGCCGTCCGCCTGATCACCGCCGACACGCCCGCGCTGCGCGCAGAGGTCGCCGACCAGATCGCCAAGCGTGACGCGCTGCTCGCGGCCCAGTACGCCCGGTACGAGGCCCTGCCGCTGACCCAGCCCGAGCGCGAGGCCTACGCGGCCTTCCGCCAGCACGTGGCCACCTACGCCGAGCAGCAGCGGGAGGCGGTGGCCAAGGCCGAGGCGGGCGACGTTGCCGGCGGCCAGCGGATCTACAACACGGTGATGTCGGACAGCATCCGCGCCATCATGGCCGACTGGGAGAAGCTCGTCGCCCTGAACGGCGAAGGCTCGCAGGCGAGCGGCACGCTGATCGGGCAGACCTACGACGCCGCCAAGCGGAACGTGCTGGCGCTCGCCGGCCTCGCCCTGCTGGTGGCGCTCGGGGCCTTCGTGCTGGTGACCCGCGGCGTCAGCGGGCCGCTCCGCAAGATCGCCGCCGTCACGCAGCGCCTCGCGGCGGGCGACGCCGAGGTGGCGATCTCCGGGCAGGAGCGCCGCGACGAGATCGGGGCGCTCGCGGGCTCCGTGGTGGTGTTCCGCGACAACCTCGTCCGCGCGCGCGCCCTGGAGGCCGAGACGGCGCTGGCCCGCGCCGATGCCGAGACGCAGCGCCGGGCCGCGACCCGGGCCATGGCCGACGCCTTCGAGCAGGCGGTGGGCGGCATCGTCGGCGGCGTGTCGGCGGCCGCGACCGAGCTGGAGGCCACCGCCCGGACCCTGACCGGCAGCGCGACCGAGGCCGCCGGGCAGTCCGGCACCGTCGCGGGCGCCGCGAGCGACGCCGCCGCCAACGTCAACACCGTCGCGGCCGCCGCCGAGGAGCTCGGCTCCTCGGTGCAGGAGATCGGCCGGCAGGTCAGCAGCTCGGCGGAGCTCGCGCGGGTCGCGGTCGCCGAGGCGACCAACACGGTGGCGCTGGTCCAGGACCTGAGCGGCGCGGCCGCGAAGGTCGGCGACGTGGTGGCGCTGATCTCCGGGATCGCGGCCCAGACCAACCTGCTGGCGCTCAACGCCACGATCGAGGCGGCGCGCGCCGGCGCCGCGGGCCGCGGCTTCGCGGTGGTGGCCTCGGAGGTCAAGGCGCTCGCCGAGCAGACCGCCCGGGCCACCGAGGAGATCACCGGCCAGATCGGCCGGATCCAGTCCTCCACCGGGCAGGCGGCGTCGGCGATCGACGGGATCGGCCGGCGCATCCGCGAGATCGACGGCGTGGCCTCCAGCATCGCGGCCGCCGTGGAGCAGCAGGGCGCGGCCACGCAGGAGATCGTCCGCAACGTCGCGGAGGCGGCCGCCGGCACCGGCGCGGTGACCGGCACCATCGCGAGCCTCGCCCAGTCCGCCGAGGAGACGGGCGCCGCCGCCGCCCAGGTGCTCGGGGCCGCGAGCGAGATGTCGCGCCAGTCCGAGCATCTCGGGGCCGAGGTCGCGCGCTTCCTCGCCACGGTGCGGGCGGCGTAACCCCCTCACGGTCGGGCGGCGGATCGCGTAGGACGGCGCCATGCCGCCCGACGTGCCGCCCGCCCTGTCCGCCCTCCCGTCCGCCCTGACCGCGATCCTGCTCCTGGCGGTGCCCCTCGCCGCGGCGCTCTCGGCGGGCCTGATCCTGCGCCTGCGCCCGCTGCTGCAGCGCTACGCCCTGGCCCGGCCGAACGCCCGCTCCAGCCACACCGTGCCGACCCCGCAGGGGGGCGGGATCGCCGTGGTGACGGCGCTGGTCACGATCTCGGGCCTGCTGATCGCGGCGCCGGAGATCGGCGGCCGGCCGGACTGGATCTGGCTCGCCGCCGGCGCCCTGGCCCTGGCTCTCCTCGGCGCCGTGGACGACGTCCGGCCGCTGCCGGCCGCCCTGCGGCTCGCCGTGCAGGCCGTCGTGGTCGGCCTGCTGGTCTGGCACCTGGACGGGCGCCTGCTGCCCGGCCTGCCGCTCTGGCTGGAGCGCGGCCTCGCGCTGCTGGCCGGCCTGTGGTTCGTCAACCTGACGAACTTCATGGACGGGCTCGACTGGATGACGGTGGCGGAGATCGTCCCGGTGGCGGGCGCGCTCCTGCTCATCGGCCTCGCCGGGCACCTGCCGCCGCTGCCGACCCTGGTGGCGGCGAGCCTGCTGGGCGCGGTGCTGGGCTTCGCGCCGTTCAACCGGCCGGTCGCGCGGCTCTTCCTCGGGGATGTCGGCTCGCTGCCGGTCGGGCTCGTCACCGCGTGGCTGCTGTGCCAGCTCGCCCTGGCGGGCGGGCTCGCCGCCGCCCTGCTGCTGCCGCTCGTCTACCTCGCCGATGCCAGCCTGACCCTCGCCGCGCGGGCGGCGCGGGGCGAGCGGATCTGGGAGGCGCATCGCGGGCACTATTACCAGCGGGCCACCGTCAACGGGCTCACCGTGCCCGGCGTGGTCGGACGGGTGTTCGCGGCCAATCTCGCCCTGGCGGCGCTCGCCGCCGCGACCTTGTTTTGGCCGTCCTGGCCGGTCACGCTCGCCGCATCGGCCGCCGGGCTCGCCCTGGTCGCCGCCCTGCTCCGCCGCTTCGCCCGCGCCCCGGCGCCGGCCCCCGCCGAAGGTGCCGCCCAGCCGTGACAGAGGCCGCCCAGCCGTGACCGGACTCATCGCGCTCACCGGGGCGACCGGCTTCATCGGCCGCCACCTGCTCGCCGACCTCACCGCGCGCGGCTACCGGGTCCGCGTGCTGCTGCGCCGGCCCACGACCGTGCCGGAGGGCGCGGCGAGCGCGGTCGTCGGCGACCTGACCCGCCCGATCAACATGGCGGCGGCCCTCAGCGGCGTCGACGCGGTGGTTCACTCGGCCGGCCTCGCCCACGCCAATCTCGGTCCGGCGGCGTCGGGGGCACCGGAGGACGACTACCGCACGCTCAACACCGAGGCGACGCGCCGGCTGGCGGAGGCCGCGGCGCGCGCGAAGGTGCGCCGCTTCGTGTTCCTGTCGTCGATCCGCGCGCAGGTCGGGGCGAGCGCGCCGGGCGTGGTCGGGGAGGGCGATCCGCCCCGGCCCACCGACGCCTACGGCCGCTCCAAGCTGGAGGCCGAGGCGGCGCTCGCCGAGACCGGCCTGGACTGGGTCGCGCTGCGCCCGGTCCTCGTCTACGGCGCCGGCGTGAAGGGCAACATGGCCGCGCTCCTGCGGCTGGCGCGCAGTCCCTACCCGCTGCCGCTGGGCGGCCTCGCGGCGCGGCGCTCGCTGATCGCGCTGGAGAGCCTGTCGGGTGCCGTGGACGCGGTGCTGGGGGCGCCCGCCCCCCTGAACCGCGCCCTCGTCGCGGCCGACCCGGACCCGCTCAGCCTGCCCGAGATGATCGCGGCGCTGCGCCGGGGCCTCGGCCGCGGCCCGGGCCTCGTCCCGGTCCCGGCTGGGCTCCTCCGGCTGGCCTGCCGGCTGACCGGCCGGGACGCGCAGTTCGCCCGCGTCGCCGAGGGTCTCGTCGCCCGCGCCGACGGGCTCGCGTCCCTCGGCTGGCGGCCGGCCGGGCCGACCCGCGACGGGCTCGCCCGGCTGGCCCGCGACGGCGGCTGAACGCGGGGCTGCCTCAGCGGCCCGCGTAGATGTCGGTGATCTTGCCGAGCAGCGACAGGGCGTCCGCCTTCGAGCGCTGGAACGCGTTGCGGCCCACGATCGAGCCGAATCCGCCGCCCGCCTGGATGGCGCGGATCTCGTCGAGGAAGCTGGCCTCCTCCGCCTGGGCGCCGCCGGAGAAGATCACGATCCGCCGGCCGTTGAAGGCGCACTGCACCACGTGGCGGACGCGCTCGGCCGCCGTGCCGATCGGGATGCCGGTCGATTCGTAGACCTTCTTCGCCGCCGGCTGCTCGATATGGGCCGAGGGCAGCTTCACCTTGATGATGTGGGCGCCGAGCTGCGCGGCGATCTGGGCCGCGTAGCCGATCACGTCGATGGCGGTCTCGCCCTCCTTCGACAGGGCCGATCCGCGGGCGTAGGACCAGATCACCACGGCGAGGCCGACGCTCTTGGCCTCCTCGGCGATCGCGCGGATCTGCCCGTACATGGCGTTGCGGTGGGCGGAGCCCGGGTAGATCGTGAAGCCGATGGCGCAGGCGCCGAGCCGCAGGGCGTCGGCCACCGAGCCGGTAATCGCCTGCTCGGGATCCTCCTCGTCGGCCAGGAGGTCGTGATCGTTGAGCTTCAGGATGAGCGGGATGCGCCCGGCATAGTCGCGCGCGCCCGCCTCCAGGAAGCCGAGCGGCGCCGCGTAGGCGTTGCACCCCGCCGCCAGGGCCAGCTCGAAATGGTAGTGCGGGTCGTAGGCCGGCGGGTTCGGGCCGAAGCTGCGGGCGGGCCCGTGCTCGAAGCCCTGGTCGACGGGCAGGATCAGCATCTTGCCGGTGCCGCCGAGCTTGCCGTGCTCCAGCATCCGGGCGAGGTTGGTGAGGGTCCCGGGGCTGTCGGCCCCGTACCACGACAGGATCTCGGTGACGCGGGCGGATCGGTCCATCGGGCAGCCTCCTGGCCAGAGACCGTCGCGCCGCGGATCGGGCCGCGGGCCGTGCTGCGGACGGCTCCCGGTCGGAACGGTGCGGGCAAAGCCGAGGTTCCCGCACGCGGCGCTTTCGGCTAACCGGGCGGGAGCGGGCGCCGCCCGGTCCGGCCGCGCGCGCCCGAACCGGCAGCCCGAGACCGGCCCACGAGACCGTCAGAGGTTCGCTCATGCGCAGGCTGATCCTGCTGCGGCACGCCAAGTCCGACCGTCCGCCGGGCGTGGCGGACCACGAGCGCCCGCTCAACGCGCGCGGGAAACGGGCCGCCCCGGCGGTGGGCGCCCACCTCGCGCGGGAGGGCCTGTGCCCGGACCTCGCCCTGGTCTCCACCGCCGCGCGGACCCGCGAGACCTGGGCCGCGATGGAGGCGGCCCTCGGCAGCCCCGAGACGCGCTGGCATTCCGAGATCTACGAGGCGCCGGCGGACCGGATCCTCGGGGTAATCCGGCAGGCGCCCGACGCGGCCGCCACGCTGATCGTCGTCGGCCACAATCCGGGCCTCGGCGACCTCGCCGCAATCCTCGCGGGCTCGGGACCGCGGGCGGCCCGGGACCGGCTGGCCCTGGAATTCCCGACCGCGGCCTTCGTGGTGATCGACTTCGACGGCGACCGCTGGGCGGAGATCGCGCCGGGCCGCGGGCACCTCGACCGGTACGTGCGCCCGCGGGACATCGACCCGGATCTCGGCGGCTGACGCCTCAGGCGACCGGCACCGCGACGGCGTGCGCCTCGACCTCCGCGTGGGTCGGCAGGGGCGAGCCCGGCACGAAAGCCTCGAAGGCCGCCCAGAAATCCTGCCGGATCGCGTCGCGCTCGGTCAGGATCTCGTGCCGGGAATTCGGCAGGACCAGGATATGGCCGGCCTTCAGCCGGGCGGCGAAGCGCTCGGTTTCCGCCGTGCCGCAGACCGGGTCGGCGCCCGCCGCGACGATCAGGGTCGGCAGCCCGATCCGCGGCGCCGCCCGCGGGTCGCGCAGCCGCGCCATCGCGCGGAACGCCTCGGCGAGCCACGCGATCGTCGGGTCGCCGACCGCGCCGGCGCCGACCTGCCGCGCCGCCGCGGCGTTGCGAGCGTAGCGGATGGGATCGCGCGAAAGGCGGTTGCCGGCGTACGGGTTGGTGGCGATCGAGACCGGCTTGCCGAACGGGATGTAGCGGCTCCCGAGGCCGAGCCGCTGCAGGCTCCGCGACAGGATCGCGGCGCCGGCCGGCCAGCGGACCATCCGGATCGACAGCATCGGCGCCAGGGTCACCAGCCGCCGGAACGGCAGCGCGCCGTCGAGGGCCGCGAGGAGGGCGACGCATCCGCCCATGGAATGCGCGAGGCCGACATGGGGCTCGGGCATCAGCGGCACCAGGATCGTCTCGGCCACCGCCCGCAGGTCGAGCCGGTAATCGTCGAACCGGGCGACGTGGCCCTTGTGGGGGTCGTCGACCCGGCGGTCCGATTCGCCCTGGCCGCGCCAGTCGAAGGCCACGACCGCGAAGCCCCGGGCGCGCAGCTCGTGGATCGTCTCGTAGTACTTCTCGATGAACTCGGCCCGGCCCTGGAGCAGGCAGACCGTGCCCCGGCAGGTGCGCGCCGTGGTCTGCCAGTAGGCCGCCCGCAGGGTGCAGTCGTCGCGCGTGCCGACGGCGATCAGCGTGCCGCCCGGCGGGACCGGGTTGTCGGGGGTGCTGCGCAGGGTCAGGAGCGGCGGCTCGCGCCCGGTGTCACCGTCGAAGCGTCTCACTGGCCTCACCTCAGCGCCTTCGCGCACCGTCCGATACACGCCCGGATGCACTCTGCGACCGTAGCGAAAAAATCTCGTTTCCGACCCTCGCCGGGGGTCTTGAAGCGCGATTTTCCCCCTCCGATATCTCGTCTGTGCCGGCCGTCAGGCGGCACGAGAGACGGGTCCGGCCCATCGGGCGGACCGGAATTGCATGTTGCTCAGACGAGGATATGTCATGCGTCAGTTCGATCTCGCTCCCCTGTACCGCTCCACCGTCGGCTTCGACCGCCTGTTCTCCGCCCTCGACCAGTTCGCGAGCGCCGAGGCGGCCCCGACCTACCCGCCCTACAACATCGAGCGGACCGGCGAGAACGCCTACCGCATCACCGTCGCGGTCGCCGGCTTCACCGAGTCCGACCTGTCGATCGAGGTGCGGGAGAACGCGCTCACGCTGAAGGGCGAGCGCAAGGCCGAGGGCAGGGCGGAGTTCCTGCACCAGGGCATCGCGGCCCGCGCCTTCGAGCGGCGGTTCCAGCTCGCCGACCACGTCCAGGTGACGGGTGCGGCGCTGGAGAACGGCCTCCTCCACATCGACCTCGTCCGCGAGGTTCCGGAGGCGAAGAAGCCCCGTCGCATCGAGATCGCCTCGGCGGCGCGCCCCAGCGCCCCGGTGATCGAGGGCGACGTCCGCAAGGACGCGGTCCAGCAGGCCGCCTGACCCCGCCCCGCGCGGAAACCGTCAGGTCCACATCAGGTACCGATCAGGTTCTTGGAGCGCCTCGGCCCCGGCCGGGGCGCTTTCTCGTGGCGGCTGTCATAATGGCGTGTGGCCGTCGTGCTCTCTGTCGGATTCGACGGTGCACGGATGCGCACCCGGAGTGAACCCGACGATGGTCGCCAATCTCGCCCGCGGAGCCTACAGCGCGCTCGGAGCCGGCTGGCACAGGGGCGTGCAGTGGGGCGTCGGCGCGCCGATCGCCAAGCTGCGCCGCCGGTCGGTCCCGCTGCCGGGCGTCGCGGGCGTGGGCGGAATCGACGACGTGCTCTCGGCCGAGCGGGCGATCCGCCTGCCCGAGCCGTTCGAGGGCCGCAGCCTCGGCCGCATCGGCAGCCTCGAGGTCCGGCTGGCGACGCGGAAATCGGAGATCCGGCGGGCCCAGCGGCTGCGCTACAAGGTCTTCTACGAGGAGATGTCGGCGGTGCCCTCCGGGCTCGCCGCCCTGTCCCGGCGCGACGTCGACGGCTACGACGCGGTCTGCGACCACCTCCTCGTCCTCGACCACGCGGCGCCGCGGCGGAAGAAGCCCTTCGTCGAGCCGCGCCCGAAGGTCGTCGGCACCTACCGGCTGCTGCGCGGCGAGGTGGCCGAGCGGCATACCGGCTTCTACTCGGAGAGCGAGTACGACCTCGCGCCGCTTCTCGCCGCGCAGGGGCACCGGCGGCTCCTGGAGCTCGGCCGCTCCTGCGTGCTCAAGCCCTACCGGAGCAAGCGGACCGTCGAGCTGCTGTGGCAGGGGATCTACGCCTACGTCCTGCACCACCGGATCGACGCGCTGATCGGCTGCGCGAGCCTGGAAGGCACCGACCCGGACCGGCTGGCCCTGCCGCTCGCCTTCCTGCACCACCATGCCCGCGCGCCGGAGGGCTGGCGGGCCCGGGCGCTGCCGGAGCGGGCGGTGGCGATGGACCGGATGCCGCGCGAGGCGGTGGACGCCAAGGCGGCCCTGCAGGCGCTGCCGCCCCTGATCAAGGGCTACCTGCGCCTCGGCGCCACCTTCGGCGACGGTGCGGTGATCGACCGCCAGTTCGGAACGACGGACGTGTTCGTCGCGCTGCCGGTCGAGGTGATCGGGGCGCGCTACCGGGGCCATTTCGCGCCGGCCGGGTGAGAGCGCGGGGCATCGGAGGCGGGAGCCCGCACCGTCCTCGCGAGCGGAGCGGAGCGATCCAGCGTCGCCGCGCTTCGCAGGGTCGCGCTGCCCTGGGTTGCTCCGATCCGCGCGCGAGGACGACGGCGCGGCCGCCCCTCAGAGATCCCCCAGAGCCAGCTGACCCTGGTTGCGCGCCTTCGGCGGCGCGGCCTTGCGCTCCTTGGCCCGCCCGGAGGCGGGGCGCGCGGCGGCGGCCTTCCTGGGCTTCGGGTCGCCGCGCATCCGGGCCACCGCCTTGTCGCGGGCCACGGCCTCCGGGGCGTTCGGGTCGTCGCTCAGCCACTTGCCGCGCTTGATCACCTCGTTCACGCGGCCCTGGTTGACCCCGACCTTGAAGGCGATCTCCTGCTGGGTCATGCCCGTCGTGGCGTGCAGGTCCAGGATCGCCCGGGCGAGTTCCGGGGTCATCTTCTGTCCGGTCAGCCGCCGGGCGGGCTTCACCGTCCGGGTGGCGCGGTCGCGCTCGCGCAGGCGCTCCAGCAGCGCCAGCGCCATGTTCATGCCGTGCTCGCGCAGGGCCTCCTCGAATTCCTTCAGGGTCGCCATCGGCGCCATCCTCCGCCGGGCTCTCGAGCCGGGTGCTGGCCGGGGAACGTGCCGGGAACGAAGCGGTTGCGCAAGCCGATCCGGCGGGTGCGCTCCGCCGCGCCGGTGGATGACACCCGCCGTCCACCGGAAATGCGCGTCCCTGGCCTCCCCCCGGCGGCTCCGCTAGAGGGAGCCGGACCGTGACGGCCGCGGGCGCGCAGACGATGATCACCCCGATCCGCAGAATTGTCCCCGGCGAGGCGTCCGGCTCCCGGGCGCGGGGGCTGGAGGCCGCGGCGGTGCTGCTGTTCCCCGATCTGCCCTTCCCGTTCAGCGCGTTCGAGCGCCGGTTCACCGAGCGGCCCTTCGCGGACGGCAGGGCCGAGAACGTCTGCATCCGCGGCGCGGCCGCCGAGCTGCGCGGCGCGACCGGCACGCCGGAGGAGCGGGAGTCCCTGCGCCGGCTGCTGATCCGCGTCCGCGCCTTCACCCGGGACCCTCTCGGACCTCGTGATGCACGGCGCCATGGGCGGCCGCTACATGCTGGAGCTGACCGCCTACCTGCCGGTCGCCGCCCAGGCCGACCCCACCTTAAGCCCGCAGCGTATCCTCGCGGCCAAGCTCGGCCGCGCCCGTCGCACCTGAGACAGGAACCGCACCGATGATCCTCGAAATCGCGCAGATCGAGATCAAGCCCGGCCTCGAGGCCGAGTTCGAGAAGGGCATCACCGAGGCCTCGGCGATCTTCAAGCAGGCCAAGGGCTGCCGGCACTTCGAGGTCCGGCGCTCGATCGAGCATCCGCAGCGCTACCGCCTGATGATCCACTGGGACACGCTGGAGGCCCACACCAAGGACTTCACCGGCTCGCAGCCCTGGCAGGATTACCGCGCCCTGGTCTCCCACTGCTTCGACGGCCCGGTCGCCGTCGAGCACGCCGAGCAGGTGCTGAAGGCGTTCTGAGCCTCGGCGCGAGGCCGGGCAGGGCCTACAGCGATCCGAAGCGTTGCGAGCCCGACCGCCGGTGCTAGGCTCCGGCGCGACGGGACCCGGGACGAATCATCGGGATTGCGGGTGGGGAACAGGCTGATGGCGCGGCTCGGACGGCTCGCGGGTGCCCTGGCGCTCCTCGGAGGGATCGCCAGCAATCCGGCCCTCGCCCAGACCTCGCCGGCCCTGTCCCCACCTACGGCTCGCACCGCGCCCCGCCCGGCGACGGCCGTCGCCGCGCCGTTCGCCAGGACCTTCGTCCGGGCCGACCTCGCCAGCGCGGCGGTCCGCCTAGAGACCGCGCTCAAGGCGGAGGCCGGCGGCCCGCTGCGGCCGGCCGGCCAGTCCCGCGCGGCCGGGCTGGCCCTGCTCGCCGCCGATAAGCCCGACGAGGCGCTGGCGCCTTTGACCGCCGCGGTGGCGGCCGATCCGGCCGACGCGCGCAACTGGCAGGCCTATGCCCGGGGGGCCGCGGCGGCCCTGGATGCCCTCGAGGACAACGACTACCAGGGCCGGTCGCGCCTTCGCGGGCGGGTGACGGCCGCCGCCTACCGCACCTACGAGCGCGCCGGCACGGCGGCCGACGCCGCGGCCGCGCTGGCGGCGCTCGGCGCCGCCGAGGCCGAGCAGGAATCCTGGCGCCCGGCGCTCGACGCCTACGCGGCGAGCCTCGCGCTGGCCGAGACCGGTTCGGTCCGGGAGACCTACGAGACCGTGCGGGCGCAGCACGGCTTCCGGATCCTCGACTACAAGGTCGATTCCGACGCGGCCGCCCCCCGGGCCTGCTTCACCTTCTCGGAGGCGATCCGCCCCAAGACCGACTACGCCCCCTTCGTCGCCGTCTCGGGCAGCAGCGCGGCCGCCGTGACCGGGGAGGGCTCCCAGGTCTGCGTCGACGGGCTCAAGCACGGCGGCCGCTACGCCATCGTGGTCCGCCAGGGCCTGCCCTCCGCGGTCGGCGAGAGCCTGCTCAAGGCCGCCGATTACGAGATCTACGTCCGCGACCGCGCCCCGCAGGTGCGCTTCACCGGGCGCAACTACGTCCTGCCGCGGACGGGCCAAGCGGGCGTGCCCCTGGTCTCGGTGAACGCGCCGAAGCTCGACGTCGAGGTGCTGCGGATCGGCGATCGCGGCCTGCTGCCGACCCTGCGGTCGGAGGATTTCCTGGGCCAGCTCAGCGGGTCCACCGCCCGGACGATCGCGTCCGAGAAGGGCCAGCGCGTCTGGAAGGGCACTCTCGACACCGCCAAGGCCGAGATCAATCAGGAGGCCGTCACCGCCTTCCCGGTCCTCCAGGCCGTGGGCAAGCTCGAGCCCGGCCTCTACGTGATGCTGGCCCGCCCCTCCGGCACGGCCGCCTCCGACGAGGAGTACGACACCCAGGCGACCCAGTGGTTCGTGGTCTCCGACCTGGGGCTCACCGCCACCAAGGGCCGGGACGGGGTCACCGTGGTCCTGCGCTCGCTCGCCTCCGCGCAGGTGATGCCGGGCGCCGAGATCCGGCTGGTCGCCCGCAACAACGAGGTGCTGGGCACCCGGACCACGGACGCGCAGGGCCACGTCGCCTTCGATCCCGGGCTCGCCCGCGGGGAGGGCGGCCTGGCGCCGAGCCTCGTGGTCGCGCAGGCGGGCGGCGATTACGGCTTCCTCGACCTCAACCTCGGCGCCTTCGACCTCACCGACCGCGGCGTGAAGGGACGGCCCGAGACCGGCGGCCTCGACGCCTACCTGTTCCCGGAGCGCGGGGTCTACCGCACGGGCGAGACCGTCCAGCTCACCGCCCTGCTGCGCGACCCCCGCGGCGCCGCTGTGCCGGACCTGCCGCTGACCCTGGTGGTCAAGCGGCCGGACGGGGTCGAGTACCGGCGCGTCTCGGTGCCCGACCAGGGGCTCGGCGGCCGGGCCCTGCCGCTGCCGCTCCTGTCGGGGGCGATGCACGGCACGTGGCGGGTCTCCGCCTACACGGACCCGAAGGCGCCCGCGATCGGCGAGACCAGCTTCCTCGTGGAGGATTACGTCCCCGAGCGGCTGGAGGTGACCCTCAAGGCCCGGCAGGCGGCCCTGAACCGGGGCGAGGCCGCGCAGGTCGACGTCGCCGCCCGCTACCTCTACGGCGCCCCGGGCTCCGATCTCGACGTGTCGGGCAGCGTGACCGTGCAGGCGGCGGCCACCAGCGGCATCAAGGGACTGGAGACTTATTCCATCGGTCTCGACGACGAGGCCGTGGAGCCGACGACCCAGGAGTTGCAGGACCACGCCACCACGAACGCGCAGGGCGCCGCCACCGTCACGGTGCCGGTGCCCCAGGTCGCGGCGCCGCGGGCGCTGGAGGCGAAGATCACGCTGGCGGTCGGCGAGCCCGGAGGCCGGGCGCTGTCGCGCAGCCTGACCCTGCCGATCCTCCCGGCGAGCCCGGTCCTCGCCCTGCGCAAGGGCTTCACCGACCTCAAGGAGGGCGGGATCGCCGGCTTCGACGTGGTGTTCGCGCGCCCCGACGGGGCGCTCGTTGCCCGGCCGGGCGTGAGCTGGACCCTGTCGCGGATCGACTCCTCCTACCAGTGGTACCGGGCGGACGGGCGCTGGTCGTTCGAGGCGGTGAAGTCCGCCCGGCGCGTCGCCAGCGGCACCGTCGACCTCACGGCCGCCGGCCCGAGCCGGATCGAGGCGCCGGTCGGCCTCGGCCGCTACCGGCTGGAGGTCTCGACCGCGGGCGCCCCGGAGGCGGGTGCGAGCCTCGGCTTCGAGGTGGGCTGGGGCGGCTCCGAGACCGCGGAGGCGCCGGACCTCCTCGACCTGACCCTCGACAAGGCCGCCTACGCGGCCGGCGACACGCTGCGGGCCAAGCTCAGCCCGAAGTTCAAGGGTCAGGCCAGCCTGATGGTCGTCAGCGACCGCGTTCACCAGACCCTGGAGGTCAGCGTGCCGGAGGGCGGCACAACGGTCAGCATCCCGGTGAAGGCCGAGTGGGGCGCCGGCGCCTACCTGGTGGCCACCGCCTACCGGCCCCTCGACCAAGCGGCCAAGCGCCTGCCCGGCCGGGCGCTGGGTCTGGCGTGGTTCTCGGTGGACCGGGAGCGGCGCAGCCTCGGGGTCGCCCTGAAGGCGCCGGAGCGGGCGCGCCCGCGCCAGGACCTGACCCTGCCGGTCCAGCTCACAGGACTGAAGGCCGGCGAGCCGGCACGGATCACCGTGGCGCTGGTCGATGTGGGCATCCTCAACCTGACCCGCTACGCGGCGCCGGACCCGACCCAGTACTTCCTCGGCCAGCGGGCACTCGGACCGGAGGTCCGCGACCTCTACGGCTACCTGATCGACGGCATGCAGGGCTCGGCCGGGGCGATCCGCTCCGGCGGCGACGCGGGCGGCGGCGAACTCGCCGATTCCCCGCCGACCCAGGCGCCGCTGGCGCTCTATTCCGGCGTGGTGACCGTGGGGTCGGACGGCGCGGCCAGCGTCACCTTCCCGATCCCGGCCTTCAACGGCACCGGCCGCGTCATGGTCACCGCCTGGAGCGGCGACCGGGTCGGGCAGGCGCAGGCCGACGTGATCATCCGCGACCCGGTCGTGCTCAGCGCCACGCTGCCGCGCTTCCTCGACACCGGCGACCGATCGCGCCTGTTCGTGGCCCTCGACAACGTCGAGGGGCAGGCGGGCGAGTACACGGTCGACCTGAGCCCGACCGGCCCGGTCGTGGTCGGCGCCAGCGCGCTGCGCCAGACGCTGCGGCTTGAGGCCGGCGCCAAGGGCCAGTTCGCGATCCCCCTCACCGCCGCCGGACCCGGCACGGCCCGGCTCGACCTCGCCCTGTCGGGGCCCAGCCTCCCGGCCGCCCTCAATCAGAGCTTCGCCCTCGGGATCTCGCCGGGGACGGGCGCCCTGCTGCGCCGCTCGGTGCGCAGCCTCGCCCCCGGGGCGAACCTGACGCTGACCTCGGACCTCCTCGCCGACCTGCAGCCCGGCACCGGCAGCGTCTCGCTCTCGGCCACGGCCCTCCCCGGGGTCGACGTGGCGGCCCTGCTCCGGGCGCTCGACCGCTACCCCTACGGCTGCTCCGAGCAGGTGGTGAGCCGGGCGATGCCGCTGCTCTACGTCAACAAGCTCGCGGCGCTGGAGAAGCTCGCCCTCGACGCGGGCGCGGACGAAAGGGTGCGCGAATCAATCGAGCGCCTGCTCGCCCGCCAGGATTCGAGCGGCGATTTCGGCCTGTGGTCGGCGCAGGGATCGAGCGACCTCTGGCTCGACGCCTACGTGACCGACTTCCTGACCCGCGCCCGCGAGCGCAACTTCGCGGTGCCGCAGAAGGCCTTCGCCCAGGCCCTCGACTACCTGCGCAACGCGGTGGCCAACGCCACCGAGGTGCGCAACGGCGGCGCCGACCTCGCCTACGCGGCCTATGTGCTCGCCCGGAACGGCCGGCCGGTGATGGGCGACCTGCGCTACCTCGCCGACACCAAGATCGGCGACTTCTCCTCCGCCCTCGGGCGCGCGCAGCTCGCCGCCGCTCTGGCGCTGCTCGGCGACCGCGGCCGGGCCGCCAAGACCATGGAATCGGCGCTCACGGTCCTGCGTGCCGAGCGCGACAAGGGTGTCTACCGCGCCGATTACGGCTCCCGCCTGCGCGACGGGGCCGGGCTCATCACCCTGGCCGCCGAGAGCGGGCTGGCGCAGGGGGCGCTGGGCCCCGCGGCTTCCGCGCTCGGCGAGGAGCAGCAATCCGAGCGTGCGACGAGCACGCAGGAGAATGCCTGGCTGGTGCTCGCCGCCGAGAGCCTGTCGAACGAGGCGGGCGCCCTCTCGTTCACCCTGGACGGCGCCCCGCAGACCGGGATGCTGGCGCGGGTCTATCGGGAGGCGGCCCTGGCCGACCGGGGCGTTCAGCTCACCAATACCGGCCGCGCGCCTGTGCAGGTGGCCGTGACCGTCAACGGCAGCCCCCTGGTGCCGGAGCCGGCGGCGCAGCAGGGCTACACGATCGAGCGCAGCTTCCGCCGCCTCGACGGCAGCACCGTCGATCCGGCGAGCGGCCTGCGCCAGAACGACAGGTTGGTGGTGGTGCTCAAGGTCACCGAGGCCAAGGCGGAGGCGGCGCGGCTCCTGCTGGTCGATCCGCTGCCGGCGGGGCTGGAGATCGACAATCCGAAGCTCCTCGACGCCGACGCCCTCCAGGGGCTCGCCTTCGCCAAGTCCGACGTGCAGCCGGTCCACACCGAGTTCCGGGACGACCGGTTCGTGGCCGCCTACGACCGCGACCCGAGCCAGTCGGCCTTCTTCACCGTGGCCTACACGGTGCGTGCGGTCTCGCCCGGGACCTACGTCCATCCGGGCGCCACCGTGGAGGACATGTACCGGCCGGCGCGGTTCGGCCGGACCGCCTCGGGCAGCGTGACGGTCGGGGCGGCCAAGTAGGGCGGACGGCGTTCGCGCGCTCCGCTCGTCGGGGTCCGCCCGTCATCGCGAGCGCAGCGAAGCGACCCAGGACAGCGCGCCATCGGTGAGCGTGGCGCTACCCTGGATTGCTTCGCTGTGCTCGCAAGGACGGGGGTGCGGAGGCCGTCGTCCGGATCCGACTAGGACGTCACGGCGCAACCCGCCGGGCCGGGCTGCTGCGTTGCGGCGGGCACATGGTGCGCTGCGGAACCGCCGTGAGCGCCCACCCATTCCTCCAGGTCCCGTTCGGAACCCGTGGAGCGATGCCCGATGCCGGACCTCGACGCGCGCGCCGGCTCCGCAGCCCGCGCGCTGGCCTACCTGCCGTGGTGGGCCGAGAGCCTGATCCTCATCGTCGCCTGCTGCGCCGTGGTGATGCCCCTGCACGGGGTGGTCTACCGGGCGATGAAGCGGGCGGTCGCGGGCAAGAGCCTGTTCTGGCGCTCGCTGGTGTCGCGCACCCGCGGGCCGAGCCGCCTCGGCCTGATCGTGGTGGCGATCAGCCTCGCTTCGACCACTGTGCACTTGTCCTGGGAGGTGCGGATCGCCCTCAACCAGATCCTGCTGGTGGCCTTCGTGACACTGACTGGCTGGTGCTGCGCCACCGCGCTGCACATCGCCACGGTGATCTACCTGCGGCGGTTCAAGCTCGACGCCGAGGACAACCTCCTGGCGCGCAAGCACTTCACCCAGATGCGCATCCTAGAGCGGGCGGGCGTGACGCTGGTGGCGCTCGTCACCCTGTCGGTGGCGCTGATGACCTTCGAGCCGGTGCGCCAGTACGGCGTCAGCCTGCTCGCCTCGGCGGGCGCGGCGGGCCTCGTCCTCGGTCTCGCCATGCAGCCGGTCCTGTCGAACCTCGTGGCCGGTATCCAGATCGCCATCACCCAGCCGATCCGGATCGAGGACGCGATCATCGTCGAGAACGAGTGGGGCTGGGTCGAGGAGATCACCGCGACCTACGTGGTGGTCCGCCTCTGGGACTGGCGCCGGCTGGTCCTGCCGCTGACCTACTTCATCCAGAAGCCGTTCCAGAACTGGACCCGCGACGGCGCCTCGCTGATCGGCAGCGTGTTCGTCTACGTCGACCACCGGGCGCCGGTCGCGGCGATGCGCGAGAAGCTCGCCGAGATCGCCGGGGCCACGCCCCTGTGGGACGGCAAGGTGGTGAACCTCCAGGTCTCGGACGCGAAGGAAGCGACGATCGAGATCCGGATGCTGGTCAGCGCCCGCAACGCGCCCCAGGCCTGGGACCTGCGCTGCGTGGTCCGCGAGGCGATGATCACGTGGCTCCAGGCCGAGCACCCGGAGGCCCTGCCGCGGCACCGGACGGAATGGGTCGGGGCCGCGGAGATGCCGCTTCGCCGTGCGGAGGAGCGGCGGTTTGCGGCGTGAGCCGCCCCGTCATCGCGAGCGCAGCGAAGCGACCCAGGGCGGCGCGCCATCTGTGCGCGTGGCGCTACTCTGGATTGCTTCGCTGCGCTCGCAAGGCCGGTTGTCAGTCGTCGGCGCCGGCGTAGAAGCTCTCCACGCCGATACCCTCCTCCTGCATCAACCGGGCGCGGGCGCGCAGCTTCTCGGTCTCGCTCTTGAGCTGGCCGCAGGCCGCCAGGATGTCCCGGCCGCGGGGCGTGCGCACCGGCGAGGCGTAGCCGGCGTTGAACACGATCTCGGAGAAGCGCTCGATCCGGTCCCAGTCCGAGCACTCGTAGCGGCTACCCGGCCAGGGGTTGAACGGGATCAGGTTGATCTTGGCCGGGATGCCCTTGAGCAGGCGCACCAGCTCCCGCGCGTCCGCGTCCGAATCGTTGACTCCCTTCAGCATCACGTACTCGAAGGTGATCCGGCGGGCGTTGCTCAGGCCCGGATAGGCCCGGCAGGCCGCGAGCAGCTCGGCAATCGGGTATTTCCGGTTGAGCGGCACCAGCTCGTCGCGCAGGTCGTCGCGCACGGCGTGCAGCGAGATCGCCAGCATGGCGTTGGCCTGCTCGCCGAGCCGCGGGATCTGCGGCACGACCCCCGAGGTCGAGACCGTGATCCGGCGGCGCGAGAGGCCGAGGCCCTCCTGATCCGACATCACCCCGACCGCGTCGACCACGGCGTCGAGGTTGTAGAGGGGCTCGCCCATGCCCATGAACACGATGTTGGTCACGAGCCGGCCGACCTCGCCGGAGCCGCCGGCGTCGCGGCTCGGCATCTGGCCGGGCCAGTCGCCGAGCTCGTCCCGGGCGGTGACGAGCTGCTGCACGATCTCGGCCGCGGACAGGTTGCGCACGAGGCGCTGCGTGCCGGTGTGGCAGAAAGAGCAGGTCAGCGTGCAGCCGACCTGGGAGGACACGCACAGCGTGCCGCGGTCGGGCCCCGGAATGTAGACGCACTCGATCTCGGCGCCGCGGTTGTGCTCCTGCCGGTTGGTCGGCGCCATGCGCAGGAGCCACTTGCGGGTGCCGTCGCGCGAGACCTGCCGGCTCGCCACCTCCGGCCGCTCCAGGGTGAAGTGCTCGGCGAGCTGCGCCTTCAGCGCCTTGCCGACGTTGGTCATCTCGGCGAAGTCGGACGCCCCGCGGAAATTGACCCAGTGCCAGACCTGGCCGGCGCGCATCCGGCTCTCGCGCTCGGGCACGCCCATGCCGATGAGCTGTGCCTTGAGGGCGTCGCGGGTCAAGCCGACCAGCGAGGGGCGGCGGCCGGGCAGCGCCTCGGGGAGGAGATCCGGCGCCTTCTCGATCGCGGCATCGGCCGCGCGGGCGCTGTCGAGCGACGGCGTCGCCATGGTGTTCAAACGATCCATACGTTGGAAAGGGTCTGATATACGCGATCGCGGCAGCGAAGGCGAATGCGTGCCGCCCACAGGGGCCCTGACGGAGAGCCATGGCGACCGACACCCGAGCCGGGCAGGCGATCTACAATCCGCGGACGCTACAGATCTACGACCTCGTGGTGCTGCGCCTGTCGAACCCCCTGATCTGGCGCTGCCCCACGGCGCGGATCCTCGATCTCTACGACCGGCACGCGGGCCTCGCGCATCTCGACGTCGGGGTCGGGACCGGCTGGTACCTCGACCGATGCCGGTTCCCGGCGCCCGCGCCGCGGGTCGGCCTGATGGACCTCAACGCCGACAGCCTCGCCTTCGCGGCCGACCGGATCGCGCGCTACCGGCCCGAGACCTACCGGATCGACGTGCTCGCCGCCCCGGCTACCGGCATCGCGCCGTTCGACTCGATCGGGATGACCTACCTGCTGCACTGCCTGCCGGGCGACATCCCCGCGAAGGCGAGGGCCTTCGACACGGTGCGACCGTGCCTGGCCGACGACGGCGTGGTGTTCGGCGCCACGATCCTGTCGGGCGGCGTCCCGACCACGGGCGCGGCGCGGGCGCTGATGCGGGTCTACAACCGCAAGGGGGTGTTCTCGAACGCCGCCGACACCCTGCCGGCGCTGCGCGCGGCGCTGGAGCAGCGGTTCCGGTCGGTCGAGATCACGGTCGTCGGCTGCGTGGCGCTGTTCGTCGCGCGGGAGCCGCGCTGATCCATTCGCCGTCTTTGCGAGCGGAGCGAAGCAATCCAGCGGCGCCACGCCCGCCGAGCTCGAGCCGCCCTGGATTGCTTCGCTGCGCTCGCAAAGACAGGCACGAAAAAGGGCGCCGGCGGGCGCCCTCATCCAATGTGCCGAGTCTCAAAAGAGTCAGGCGGCGGCGGTCTTCACCGGCACGCCCTTCTCGGACAGGAAAGTCTGCAGCTCGCCCGACTGGAACATCTCGCGAGTGATGTCGCAGCCGCCGACGAACTCGCCCTTCACGTAGATCTGCGGGATGGTCGGCCAGTTCGAGAAGGCCTTGATGCCCTCCCGGATCTCCTGATCGGCCAGGACATTCACGCCCTTGAACGGCACGCCGAGGTAGTTGAGGATTTGCACCACCTGCCCCGAGAAGCCGCATTGCGGCATCTGCGGCGTGCCCTTCATGAACACCACCACGTCCTGGGAGGCGATCTCGTTCTGGATGGTCGTGTTGACGTCGGTCATCGCTCTGTCCTTGTTCGTCGGTCGTATGTGAGGCCTGAATCAGCGGCGCGCAACCGACGCGGCGATCGTACGAAGTGCGCGCTCTATGTCGAAAGTCTCGGTCAGCAGATCCTCAGGACGGAACGGGCAGGCCTCCGGCAGTCCCGGGAGCAGCGCGTTCCCATAGGCGCCGAGACCAGCCTCGGCCGCCGTGACGGCCGATTTCCAGATCCTGCTCCAGTTCAGCCTTTGCCGCATCGACGCTTCGTAGGCATTCCGGGCGGTGATCTGGAAGGTCGCGACCTCCTCCCGCCAATGCAGGCTGGCCGGCGCGAGCGGGGCGGACGCGCGCTTGAGGAGGTGGGCGAGCGTCTGGATCAACAGCCCCTCGACGGCCCGCAGATGCGAACGCCCCACGCTCTCGATCTCCTCGGCAACGTTCTCCCAATCGACCGCGTTCGACAGCTCAGGCCGTTCGGCCAGCGCTCGCAGGGCCGCCGCCTGCTCCTCGGCCCAGGTCACGATGTCGTCGTCGTAGAGACTCGGTCGGTCCATCGGGAGCGCTCCCGCGAGAAGGCTCAATCCTGCGGGACGCCCGTGGTAAGCGCAAGGGCGTGGAGCACGCCGCCCATCCGGCCCTGGAGGGCGCCGTAGACCATCTGGTGCTGCGCCACCCGGGTCTTGCCCTTGAAGGCCGCCGACAGGACGGTGGCGGCGTAGTGGTCGCCGTCGCCCGCGAGGTCGCGGATCTCCACCTGCGCATCCGGCAGGGCCTCGCGGATCATGCGCTCGATCTCGCCCGCATCCATCGGCATCGGGAAACTCCTCGTCAGAACGGGGCTCAGGCGGCCGGCGCGGCCGGTTGGCTCGCCATGTAGTCGGGCAGCCAGCCCTCGTGCGCCGTATTCAGGTCGGCGAGCGATATGGTCTCGCCGCCCGGCAGGGTCAAACGGTCGGAGCCCGCGACGCCGACCGAGGCCGCGGCCACGCCCTGTGCCGCGGCAGCCGCGAGAAGATCGGTGGCCGCCTCCGGCCGCACCGCCAGCAGGTAGCGGCCCTGGTCCTCGCCGAAGAGGTAGGCGTGGGCCGGCAGGTCCACCGGCACGTCGGAGAGCGCCGCGCCGATCCGGCCCGCCATGGCCATCTCGGCGAGCGCGACGGCGAGGCCGCCATCCGCGAGGTCGTGGACCGTGTCGACGGTGCCGGCCTGGATCAGGCCGCGGACGAAGTCGCCGTTGCGGCGCTCCAGGGCGAGGTCGACGGGCGGCGGCGCCCCCTCCTCGCGACCCTCGATCACCGACAGGTAGGCCGACTGGCCGAGCCAGCCCTCGCTGTCCCCGATCAGCACCAGCACGTCGCCTTCGCGCTTCAGGGCGATGGTCGCGTGGCGCGCCACGTCGTCCAGGACGCCGACGCCGCCGATGGTCGGGGTCGGCAGGATGCCGACGCCGTTGGTCTCGTTGTAGAGTGAGACGTTGCCCGACACGACCGGGAAGTCGAGCGCCCGACAGGCCTCGCCGATGCCCTGGAGGCAGCCGACGAGCTGGCCCATCACCTCGGGCTTCTCGGGGTTGCCGAAGTTCAGGTTGTCGGTGATGGCGAGCGGCTTGGCGCCGACCGCCGTGATGTTGCGCCACGCTTCGGCCACGGCCTGCCGGCCGCCCTCGACCGGGTCGGCCTCGCAGTAGCGCGGGGTGACGTCGCAGGTGAGCGCCAGCCCCTTCGGCCCGTCCTCGACCCGCACGATGGCGGCGTCGCCGCCGGGCTTCTGGACAGTGTTGCCCAGGATGAAGTGGTCGTACTGCTCGAACACCCAGCGCTTCGAGGCGAGGTCGGGTGAGCCGACGAGGCGCTTCAGCGCGTCGGTGAGCGAGGCCGGGGCCGCCACATCGGCGGCCGCGATCACCGGCTGATGCGTGTTGGCGAGGTGCGGCCGGTCGTAGAGCGGGGCCTCGTCGCCCAGCTCCTTGATCGGCAGGTCGGCCACCGTTTCCCCGTGCCACTTGATCACGAAGCGCAGCGTGTCGGTGGTCCGGCCGATCACCGCGAAGTCGAGGCCCCACTTCACGAAGATGGCTTCCGCCTCGGCCTCCATGCCGGGCTTGAGCACCATGAGCATGCGCTCCTGGCTCTCCGAGAGCATCATCTCGTAGGGGGTCATGCCCTCCTCGCGGGCCGGCACCTTGTCGATGTCGAGCTCGACGCCGAGGTCGCCCTTGGCGCCCATCTCCACTGCCGAGCAGGTGAGCCCCGCCGCGCCCATGTCCTGGATGGCGATGACCGCGCCCGAGGCCATCAGCTCCAGGCAGGCCTCCAGCAGCAGCTTCTCGGCGAAGGGGTCGCCGACCTGCACGGTCGGGCGCTTCGACTCGGATTCCTCGTCGAACTCGGCCGACGCCATGGTGGCGCCGTGGATGCCGTCGCGGCCGGTCTTGGAGCCGAGATAGACGATCGGGTTCCCGACGCCGGCGGCGGCCGCGTAGAAGATGCCGTCGGTGCGGGCGAGCCCCACCGCCATGGCGTTGACCAGGATGTTGCCGTCATAACGCTTGTGGAAGCCGGTCAGGCCGCCGACGGTCGGCACGCCGAAGGAGTTGCCGTAGCCGCCGACGCCCGCGACCACGCCCGAGACGAGGGCGCGCGTGCGCGGATGATCGGGGGAGCCGAAGCGCAGGGCGTTGAGCGCCGCGATCGGCCGCGCGCCCATGGTGAAGACGTCGCGCAGGATGCCGCCGACCCCGGTCGCCGCGCCCTGGTAGGGCTCGATGTAGCTCGGGTGGTTGTGGCTCTCCATCTTGAAGACGCAGGCGTGGCCGTCGCCGATGTCGATGACGCCCGCGTTCTCGCCCGGCCCCTGGATCACCCACGGCGCCGAGGTCGGCAGCCCGCGCAAATGCTTGCGGGAGGACTTGTAGGAACAGTGCTCGTTCCACATGGCCGAGACGATGCCGAGCTCGGTCAGCGTCGGGTCGCGCCCGATCAGGCCGCGGAAGCGCTCGTACTCGTCCGGCGTCAGGCCGTGCTGGGCCACGAGCTCGGGGGTGATCGGAACGTCGTTGCGGAACATGGGCGGTCTCGACGAGGGCGGTCCGGGAGCCCCGGCAGGGCCCTCGACCCGATGCGCGACCCGAACCGGGCCGCGCGCGGCGACGGTGACGGATTAGTGCGTTCCGCCACCGCGTTGCAATACGCCGGCCCTGCTGGCCGTGTATGGGTGCCGGTCACGCGGCCGGCGGATGGGCCAGAAAATCGGCGATCGCGGCCACGAACTTGTCGCCGTAAGCCTCGCGCTTGCGCTCACCGACCCCGTGGACGGTGCGCAGCGCCCAGAGATCGACGGGCTTCTGGCGGGCCATCTCGATGAGGGTCCGGTCTGGGAAGACCATGAAGGCCGCGATGCCCTCGGCCCGGGCCAGGGTGGCGCGCAGGCCGCGCAGGTGCTGGAACAGCGCCTCGTCGGTCTCCGAGAGGGCGATCTCACCGTCCTCGCGGGCGGCGGCCCGGCGGCGCTCGCGGGATTCGGTCTTCGGCTCCGGATCGGGGCGGAGCTGGACCGGCTCCCGGCCGAACAGGATCGCCTCGCCCTTCTCGGTCATGGACAGGCCGCCGTAGCCGTCGGCGTTCTCGGCGATCGCCCCGGCGGCGAAGAGCTGGCGCAGGATAGCCCGCCACGCCGCCACCGGCTTGTCGGCCCCGACCCCGAAGGTCTTGAGGCTCGCGTGGCCGTTGCGGCGGATCTGGTCGCTCTCCTTCCCGTGGACCACGTCGCAGATATAGGCCGCGCCGAAGCGCTGGCCGGTGCGCACGATCGCCGACAGGATCTTCTGGGCCGGGACGGTCCCGTCCACGAGGGTGACGCCGCCGCGGCACAGGTCGCAGCGGCCGCAAGCACCGCTCGACTCGCCGAAATAGGCGAGCAGCGACTGGCGGCGGCAGGTGGCGCCCTCGCACAGGGTGATCATCGCCTCGAGCTTGCGCCGCTCGACCCGGCGGCGGTCGTCCGAGATCTCCTTCTCGTCGATCTGGCGGCGGCGGAGCGCCATGTCGTCGAGGCCGTAGAGGGTCAGGGTGTCGGCGGGCAGCCCGTCGCGGCCGGCGCGGCCGATCTCCTGATAGTAGCCCTCGACGTTGTTGGGCATGTCGGCGTGGCAGACGAAGCGCACGTCCGGCTTGTTGATGCCCATGCCGAAGGCGACGGTGGCGGTCATCACCACCCCGTCCTCCTGCAGGAACCGGTCCTGATTGGCCATCCGCGTCGCTTGGTCGAGGCCGGCATGGTAGGGCAGGGCGTCGAAGCCGTCCTTCCGGAGGGTTTCGGCGAGCTGCTCGGTGCGCTTGCGCGACGAGCAGTAGATGATCCCGCTCTCCGCGCGCCGGTGCTTCAGGAACCGCTCGATCTGCCGGGCCGGGTTGTCCTTGGCCTGGAAGGTCAGCCGGATGTTCGGCCGGTCGAAGGAGTGGACGAAGATCTTCGGGGGCCGGTCCTGCGGGAACAGGCGCTCGGCGATCTCGGCGCGGGTCGCGGCGTCGGCGGTGGCGGTGAGCGCCAGGGTCTGGACGTTGCCCAGCGCCGTCCGGGCGCGGGCGATCTCACGGTACTCCGGTCGGAAATCGTGCCCCCACTGCGAGACGCAGTGGGCCTCGTCGACGGCGAGCCGCCGGACGCCGGCGCCGCGCAGGGCGTCCATGCAGCCGTCCATCAGCAGGCGCTCGGGGGAGACGAACAGCAGCCGCAGGTCGCCGGAGCGCAGGGCGCGCCACGTCTCGCGGGACTCGGATTCCCCGACCGTCGAGTTCAGGGTCGCGGCGCGGATGCCGACGCTGCGCATCTGCTGGACCTGATCGTGCATCAGCGCGATCAGCGGCGAGACCACCACGGTGAGCCCCGGATCGACCAGCGCCGGGAGCTGGTAGGTCATCGACTTGCCCGAGCCCGTGGGCATCACGGCGAACACGTCGGTCCCGTCGAGCACCGCGCCGATCACCTCGTCCTGGCCGGGGCGGAAATCCTCGTAGCCGAACGTCTTCTTCAGCGCGGCGCGGGCCTCGTCGAGGCGGGTCATCGGGATCCTTGGTCGGGGTCTGGCCGCCCTTGCGGCAGGGGTGTGTAGACACTAGCCTCTCCGTGTCTACACGGGGGCCGCCATGCCGCTCAACATCCGCAGCGAAGAGGTGAATCAGCTGGCCGAGAAGCTGGCATCGCGGGCCGGCGTGAGCAAGACCGAGGCGGTGCGGATCGCGCTTCAGAACGAGCTGGATCGGCGGGAAGAGTCGCTGACCGAATTTCTGGAGAAGATCCGCCCGATACAGGAGGCCCTTGCCGCCTACCCGAAGACCGGCCTCAAGGCCGACAAGACCTTCTACGACAGCCTCTATGAGGACTGATGTTCATCGATGCGTCGGCGCTGGTGGCGATCCTATGCCAGGAGCAGGGATATGAACGGGTGGCAGATTGTCTCCGCCAAGCTCCGCATCGTCTGACCAGCGCCCTCGCCCAGTTCGAGGCTGTCTTGGCGGTGGCTCGCATTCGGTCGCTGCCGCCTGAGACCGCCGAGAGACTCGTGAACAGCTTCCGCGAGACGGTCGGTATCGGGATGGTCTCCCTCGGCCTTGCAGAAATCCGCATCGCCGTTGCGGCCCATGCCCGCTACGGCAAGGGCCGCCACCCGGCGCGCCTGAACCTCGGCGACTGCTTCGCCTATGCCTGCGCACAGGTGCACGGCGTGCCGCTGCTCTATGTCGGCGACGATTTCCCGCAGACCGACATCCGCTCCGCCCTCGCCTGAGGCTTCAGCCCCCGTGGAACTCGGCCACGTGCTGGGCCACGATCGCGTCGAAGGATTCATCCGCCCGGAAGCCCAGGGCCAGGGCGGCCTCCGGCTCGAACGCCTCCGGCCAGGAGCCGACGATCCGCGCGATGGTGGCGTCGGGTTCGGGCCGGATCAGCGCCACGGCCTTGTCGCCCGCCGCGCGGCGCAGAGCCTCGATCTCCTCCGCCACCGTCGCCGAGACGCCCGGCATGGTCAGGCTGATCCGCGGGCCGATCGCCTCGAGGTCGAGCCCGGCCGCGTGGATCAGGAAGCCCACCGCCGCCGCGGGGCTGGCGAACCAGTGCCGGACCGTGTCGGGCACCGGCAGGATCGCCTCCTGGCCGGCGAGCGGCTCGCGGATGATCCCCGAGAAGAAGCCCGAGGCCGCCTTGTTGGGCTTGCCCGGCCGCACGCAGATCGTCGGCAGCCGCAGGCCGATCCCGTCGAGGAAGCCGCGGCGGGCGTAGTCGGCGAGCATCAGCTCGCCCATGGCCTTCTGGACCCCGTAGGAGGAGGCCGGGCGCAGGATGTGGTCGTCCGGGATGACCTTGGGGAAGGGCGGCCCGAACACCGCGAGCGAGGAGGTGAAGACCAGCTTCGGCCGGTATCCGTCCGCCGCGCTGGCCGCCCGGATCGCGTCGAGGAGCAGGCGGGTGCCGTCGAGGTTGACCCGGTAGCCCAGCTCGAGGTTCGCCTCGGCCTCGCCGGAGACCACGGCGGCGAGGTGGAAGATGACCCCCGGCCGCTCGGCGATGGCGGCCTCGGCGGCGCCGGGCGCCGTGAGGTCGGCGGCCTCGGCCCGCACCGGGCCGGAGAAGCCCTCGGGCGCCGACGGCGGCACCACGTCGAGGAGCGTGAGGGCGGTGAGCGGCTGTCCACCGACCCGGCCATCCCTCACCAGGGCGTCCACGAGGCGGCGGCCGATCATGCCGGCGGCGCCGAGAATCAGGGCGTGCATGGAAAACCTCCCGTCGGGTTGTGGCGTCAGGCCATCATGTCGAGGGCGCGGCCGAAGAAATCGGCGCCGCCGAAATTGCCGGATTTGAGGGCGAGCAGCATCGGCTCGGGCCGGCCCGCCGTGCGCAGCACCGGCACACCCGCGGCGATCTCGGGGCCGAGCAGGAAGGCCGTGAGGCCCAGCCGGTCGACCGCCGCGCCGGAGGTCTCGCCGCCAGCGACCACGAGCCGGCGCACCCCACGGGCGACGAGGCCCTCGGCGATCGCTGCCAGCGCCGCCTCGATGGCGTGGCCGGCCGCGTCGACGCCGTGGGCGGCCTGGAGCGCGCGCACCGCCTCGGGCGGGGCCGAGGTGGCGATCAGTACCGGGCCCGAGGCCAAGTGCTTGTCCGCGAAGGCCAGGGCCTCGGCGACCACGTCGTCGCCCGCGAGCAGCCGCGCCGGGTCGAGGCGCAGCACCGGCATGATCGCCTCCGCGGCGGCGACCTGCTGGAGGGTCGCCTGCGAGCAGCTGCCGGCGAGGCAGGCGGAGGCGCCACCCACCGGCTCGCCCACGGCCGCGCCGGCGGCGTCCTTGGTTCCCCGCCCGTCGGCCGCGAGCGCCCGGGCGAGGCCGAGGCCGAGGCCGGACGCGCCCACCGAGAACTTGCGGCCGACGATCGCCCGGCCGAGCACCTCGAGGTCGCTGTCGAAGATCGCGTCCGCGATGGCGGCGCCCTTGCCCTCCTGCGCGAGGGCGTCGAGGCGGGCGGCCACGGCCTCCGCGCCCCTCGACACCGTGGCGGTGTCGATCAGGCCGACGGGACTGCCGCTCTGGCGCCCGAGCACGCGCACGAGGTTGGCGTCGCGCATCGGGTTGAGCGGGTGGTCCTTGAGCGGGCTCTCGTTCAGCGGCACCGAGCCGACGAACAGGTTGCCCTGGTAGACGCTCCGCCCGGTCTCGGGGAAGGCCGGGGTGACGAGGGCGACGGTCTCGCCCGCCTCCGCCCGCAGGGCGTCCATCACGGGACCGATATTGCCCGCATCGGTGGAGTCGAAGGTCGAGCAGACCTTGAACATCACGTGGGCCGCGCCCCGGGCCCGCAGCCAGGCTTCCGCCTCGCGGGAGCGCGCCACGGCCTGGTCGGCGGGGATCGAGCGGCTCTTGAGGGCCACCACCACCGCGTCGGCCTCCGGCAGCGACCGGCCGTCCTCAGGCACGCCGATGGTCTGGATCGTGCGCAGGCCCGCCTTGGTCAGCGTGTTGGCGAGGTCCGAGGCGCCCGTGTAGTCGTCGGCGACGCATCCCAGCGCGAGGCTCATCGGGCGCTCCCCTTGTAGGCGGCGAGCCAGCCGAGGCCCGCGACGGTGTCGGCGGCCGGAATGTACTCGCAGCCGACGAAACCGCGGTAGCCGAGCCGGTCCAGCTCGTCGAACAGGAAGAAGTCGGCCATCTCGCCGGTGCCGGGCTCATGCCGCTCGGGCACGCTCGCGGTCTGGACGTGGCCGATGAGCGGCATCAGGGCGCGCAGCCGCACGGTCACGTCGCCGTGCAGGATCTGGCAATGGTAGAGGTCGAACTGGAGCTTCAGGTTCGGCAGGGCGAGCTCGCGGATCAGGTCGGCCGCGCGGCCGAAATCGTTGAGGAAATAGCCCGGCATGTTGCGGCCGTTGATTGGCTCCAGGACGAGGTCGAGGCCGGCCGACGCCAGCCGCTCCGCCGTCCAGGTCACGGCCCGGCGGTAGGATTCGACCGCCCTGGGATCGTCCCACGGGGCGAGGCCCGACATGAGGTGGAGCCGGCCGACGCCGGTCGCCTCGGCGTAGCGGAGCGCCGTGTCGACCCCCGCCTTCAGCTCGTCGAACCGCTCGGGAAAGGCCGCGATCCCGCGCTCGCCCTGGGCGAAGTCGCCCGGCGGCAGGTTGAACAGGCCCTGGGTCAGGCCGTTCGCCCGGAGCCGCGCGCCGATGTCGTCCGGCGCGTGCTCGTAGGGGAACAGGAACTCGACGGCGTCGAACCCGGCCCGGGCCGCGGCCTCAAACCGGTCGAGGAACGGCACCTCGTTGAACATGAGGCTCAGGTTGGCGGCGAAACGCGGCATGGTTCTGTCCCCTCAAGCTTTCTCGGGCAGCTTCGCCCCCGAGACCTGGGCGTAGAGCCGCGCCACTGAGGCGTCGTCGTCCCGGCCCATGCCGGCGCCCGACGCCATCAGGAACATCTGCAGGGCCGCCGCCGCCACCGGCACCGGGTACTTCTCAGCCCGGGCCATGTCCTGCACGATGCCGAGATCCTTGACGAAGATGTCGACCGCGCTCTTCGGGCTGTAGTCGGCGTCGAGGATGTGCGGCACCCGGTTCTCGAACATCCAGGAATTGCCGGCCGACTTGGTGATCACCTCGTAGACGCGCCGGAGGTCGAGCCCCTGCTTGGCCGCGAAGGCCATCGCCTCCGAGGCGGCGGCGATGTGAACGCCCGCGAGCAGCTGGTTGATCATCTTGAAGGCCGCGCCCTGGCCGGCGGCGTCGCCGAGCTCGTAGAGCGTGCCCGCCATGGCATCGAGGGCGGGCCGCGCCTTCGCGAAGGCCGCCGCCGAGCCCGAGGCCAGGAAGGTCAGGCCGCCCTCGGCCGCGCGGGCGGCGCCGCCGCTCATCGGGGCGTCGAGGTAGTGGCGGCCGGTGGCCTCCAACCGCGCCGCCAGCGCCCGGGCGACGGCCGGGTCCATGGTGGCGGAGGAGACGAACACCGCACCCTCCGGCATCGCGGCGGCGGCGCCGTCCTCGCCGAACAGGACCGCCTCGGTCTGGGCGGCGTTGACCACCACGCTCACCACCACGTCGGCGTCCCGCGCCGCCTCGGCGGGGTTCGCGGCGCCCCAGCCGCCGGCGGTCGCGAAGCGCGCCACCGCGTCCGGGTTCACGTCGCAGGCGGAGACGGCGAAGCCCGCGCGCAGGAGCGAGCCGGCCATCCCGGAGCCCATGGAGCCCAGGCCGATCACCGCGGCGCGGGGTGTTGCGTTGGTCATCGGGGACGGCTCCTGAAGCTAGGAAAGGGCGCCTCGGCGTCGCCGCTCGAAGCGCGGGTCCCCTCTCCCGTGCGGGAGAGGGGCCAGGTCGCGCCCGGATCAGAGGTCAGCGGTTGACCATCCGGGCGGGCGTCACGAACACGCAGACCGCGCCGACCACCAGCATGGCGGCGAGCGCGTAGAGGCCCGTGGCGGTGCTGCCAGTGGCATCCCGCAGGGCGCCGATCACGTAGGGGCTGACGAAGCCCGCGAGGTTCCCAACCGAGTTGATCAGCGCGATGCCGGCCGCCGCGCCCGCGCCGCTGAGGAACGCCGTGGGCAGCGACCAGAACAGGGGCGAGCAGGTCAGCACGCCGGCCGCCGCCACCGACAGCGCCGCGATGGCGAGCGTCGTCGAGCCGGCATTGGCCGAGACCACGAAGGCGACCGCGCCGATCAGCGCCGGGATGATCAGGTGCCAGCGGCGCTCGCGCATCCGGTCGGCGGAGCGGCCGAGCAGGATCATCACGATCGCCGCGCAGACGAACGGGATCGCGCTGATCAGGCCGATGTTGAAGTTGCCCTGCACGCCCGACGCCTTGACGATCGTCGGCATCCAGAAGGTCAGCCCGTACTGGCCGGTGACGAAGGCGAAGTAGATCAGGCTCATGAACCACACGCGGCCGTTGCGGAACACGGTGGCGATAGAGTGCGGGCTCGATTCCTTGCCCTGGTTGTCGGCCGCGATGTCGCGCTCGAGGAGCTGCTTCTCGGCGTCGGTCAGCCACTTGGCCTCGGCGGGGCGGTTGTCGAGGTAGAAGAACACCGCGAGGCCGATCAGCACCGCCGGCACTGCCTCGATCAGGAACATCCACTGCCAGCCCGACAGGCCGTGGGCGCCGTTGAAGGCGTCCATGATCCAGCCGGAGAGCGGGTTGCCGAAGATGCCGGAGATCGGGATCGCCGCCATGAACACGGCGATCACCCGGGCCCGGCGATGGGCGGGGAACCACGAGGTCGTGTAGAGGATGACGCCCGGGTAAAACCCGGCCTCGGCGAGACCGAGGAGGAAGCGCATCCCGTAGAAGCTCCACTCGGAGTTCACGAACAGGAACGCCCCGGAGATCACCCCCCAGGTGATCATGATCCGGGCGATCCACACCCGGGCGCCGACCCGGTGCAGGATCACGTTCGAGGGCACCTCGAACAGGAAGTAGCCGAGGAAGAAGATGCCGGCGCCGAGGCCGTAGACCGTCTCGGAGAATTTCAGCTCCTGGGACATCTGGAGCTTGGCGAAGCCGACATTCACCCGGTCGAGATACGCCACGACGTAGCAGAGCATCAGGAACGGCACGAGGCGCCAGAACACCTTCGCGTAGGTGCGGTCGGCGAAGGACTTCTCGTCCGCGGGTGCGGTGGCGCCCCCCAGCGGGGCGGCTTGAACCGACATGGCGTACTCCCTGGTCCGGGCCGCACGGCTGCCGGACATTGCTCTTCACCGCTTGTCGGGCGGCGCTGGGGCGGTGCCATATCGCCTTTTGGCAGCGCTGCCAATCCGGTTGTGCGAGATAATGCAGGCCGCTATGTCAGTCGTGGATCGACGCGGACGGTCTTCCCATTCCTGCCTTATGCCGAGGCGCTGCAGCGTGGCGGAGGCCTCCTTCGGGGCCCGCTTCGCGGTCGCCTCAGGATGAGGGAAGGACGCCGGGAGGTTCGACGGGCGTCGTGAAAAAAATACCGCGTCGGGAGAGCGGGGCCATGGACGACATCCAGCCGCCGGGGCGGCTCGTCACCCTCACCGACGTCGCCCGCGAGGCCGGGGTCGGCGAGAGCACGGTCTCGCGGGTCCTGCGCAACCACGGCTCCTACTCCAAGCGCGCCGGCGAGCGGGTGGCGGAGGCGGTCGCCCGTCTCGGCTACGTTCCGAATCGCCTCGCCGGCAGCCTCGCCGGCCAGGGGGCGAGCGCGCGGCTCGTGGGGGTCGTCATCCCGTCGCTCGCCAACGTGGTCTTCCCCGACCTGCTGCGCGGCCTCACCGCCGCCCTCGACGCCGACGGCATCCCCTGCGTGATCGGGGTGAGCGACTACGACCCGGACCGGGAGGAGGCGCTGGCCGCCGCGCTCCTGTCCTGGCGGCCGGCGGCGCTGCTGCTCACCGGGCTGGAGCACAATCCCGGGACGGTGGCCCTGGCGAAGGCCGGGGGCGTGCGCGTGGTCGAGATGATCGACACGGATGGGGAGGGGATCGACGCCGTGGTCGGCTTCTCCAACCGGGCCGTGGGGGCGGCGAGCGCGCGCCACCTCGTGGCGCGCGGGTACCGGCGGATCGGCTATCTCGGCCACGACCTCGCGGTCGACCTGCGCGCGGGCAAGCGGCTCGCCGGGTTCGAGGCCGCGCTCGGGCAGGCGGGTTTGGCGCTCCACGGCAAGGAGATCCGGACGGGACCGTCCTCGCCGGCCTCGGGCCGGGCCGGGCTGGAGGCGCTGCTGGCGCGCGTGCCCGATCTCGACGCGGTCTACTTCTCCAACGACGACATGGCGCTCGGCGGCTACTTCGCCTGCTTGTCGGCGGGGCTGGCGGTGCCGGGACGGGTCGCGCTGTTCGGCTTCAACGGGCTCGACTTCGCGGCGGCGATGCCGCAGCCCCTGTCGACGGTGCGCACGCCGCGCCTGGAGATCGGCCGGCAGGCCGCCGCCTGCCTGACCGGCGCAGGCCCGAGAAGAATCGATCTCGGATTCGAGCTGATCGAGGGAGCGACCGCATGAGCGACGAGAGCCGGCTGCGCGAGGAGATCTGCCGCTACGGCCGCTCGCTGTTCGAGCGCGGCCTGACGCCGGGCTCGTCCGGCAACATCTCGCTGCGCCTGCCCGACGGCGGCTGGCTGGTGACGCCGACCAACGCGTCGCTCGGGTTCCTCGACCCGGCGCGGATCGCGCGGCTGGACGATGCGGGGCGGCTGGTCTCCGGCGACAAGCCCACCAAGGAGATCCCGCTGCACAGCGCGCTCTACGAGAGCCGGAACGAGGCAAAGGCCATCGTCCACCTGCACTCGACCCACGCGGTGGCGGTCTCGATGCTGCCGGAGGTCGACCCCAGGCAGGTGCTGCCGCCGCTGACGCCCTACTACCTGATGCGGACCGGCGGCACGGCGCTCGTGCCCTACTATCGCCCAGGCGACCCGGCCGTGGCGGACGCGATCCGGGGCCTGGCGGGGAAGTACAGCTCGGTGCTGCTCGCGAATCACGGCCCGGTGGTGGCCGGCGACAGCCTGGAGGGCGCGGTCTTCGCCACCGAGGAGCTGGAAGAGACCGCCAAGCTCTACCTGCTCCTGCGCAACCTCAACCCGCGGCAGCTAAGCCCCGGGCAGGTGGCGGATCTGGTGAGCCATTTCGGCCTGACCCTGCCGGAGCCGGACGACCATGCCGGCCACGATCACGGGTGAGGGCGGTGGGTCCGCTCTCCCATCAGACCCCCTCATCCTGAGGTGCGAGCGCAGCGAGCCTCGAAGGAGTCCTCCAGACGCCGCCGCGATCCCTGAGCCCTCCTTCGAGGCCTCCGCGACGCTCCGGCACCTCAGGATGAGGGGGAGGATGGTAGGATGGGGCTGCGGTGGTCTGCGCCTCACCCCTCGATCTTCGCGAACTCCGCCACTTCCCGCGTCGCGGCGCGCAGCGCGTTGAGCAGAGCCAAGCGGTTCTCGCGGAGCTTCAGATCGGGGGCGTTGACGGTCACGTCCTGGAAGAACGCGTCGACCGGCGCGCGCAGCGTCGAGAGCGCCTGCATGGCGCCGGCGAAATCCTCGCGGGCGACGGCCGCCGAGGCGGTCTCGCGCGCCTTCGCCAGGGCCTCGGCCAGGGCACGCTCGGCCGGCTCGCCCGCGGTGGCCAGCGCCGCGTCCGGCGCGGAATCGTAGGCGCGGCCGTCCTTCTTCTCCTCGATCCGCAGGATGTTGGCCGCGCGCTTGTAGCCCGCGAGCAGGTTCTTCCCATCCTCGGTGTCGAGGAACTGGCCGAGTGCCTCGACGCGGCGCACGACCATCAGCAGGTCGTCCTGGCCGGGGAGGGCGAAGACGGCGTCGATCAGGTCGTGGCGGGCGCCCTGGTCGCGGAGATAGACCTTCAGGCGGTCGGCGAGGAAGCCGAGGAGATCCCGCGCGTCGGCACCGGCCCGCCCGGCGAGGCCGCGATCCGCAGCGCCGACCTGCTCCAGCAGCCGCAGGCGCAGGCCGCGGTCGAGGATCAGCCGGATCACGCCCAGCGCCGCCCGGCGCAGTGCGAACGGGTCCTTGCTGCCCGTGGGCTTCTCGTCGATCGCCCAGAAGCCCGCCAGCGTGTCGAGCTTGTCGGCGAGCGCCACCGCGATCGAGACCGGATCGGTCGGCACCCGGTCGGAGGGGCCGAGCGGCTTGTAGTGCTCCTCGATGGCCGCGCAGACGCTGTCGTGTTCGCCCTGGAGCGCCGCGTATTTCCGGCCCATCAGGCCCTGGAGCTCGGGGAACTCGCCGACCATCTCGGTGACGAGGTCGGCCTTGGCGAGGCTCGCGGCGCGCTCGGCGAGCTCCGGGTCGGCCCCCACCCGCAGCGCGAGGTCCTTCGCCAGGGCCGCGATGCGGGCGATCCGCTCGCCCTGCGTCCCGAGCTTCTCGTGGAAGACGATGGCGTCGAGCTTGGGCAGCCGGTCTTCCAGGCGGGTCGCCTTGTCGGTCTCCCAGAAGAACTTCGCGTCGGACAGGCGCGCCCGGACCACCCGCTCGTTGCCGGCGGTGATCGCTTGGCCACCGTCGGTGGCGACGAGGTTCGAGACTAGGATGAAGGCCGGCGCCAGGTCCTCCGAGCCGCCCTTGCGCAGAACGAAGCACTTCTGGTTCGCCCGGATGGTCGCCCGGATCGCCTCGGCGGGGATGTCGAGGAAGCTCTCGTCAAACGAGCCCATCAGCACCACCGGCCATTCCACGAGGCCGGACACCTCCTCCAGCAAACCCTCGTCCTCCACAAGGTCGAGGCCGCGGGCGAAGGCGAGGTCGCGGGCGTCGTGCAGGATCACGTCCTTGCGCCGGTCGGCGTCGAGTATGACCTTCGCGCGCTCCAGCGCCTGGATGTAGTCGTCGAACCGGCGCACCTCGATCGCCTCGGGGGCGAGGAAGCGGTGGCCGTAGGTCACGGTGCCGGCCGCGATCCCGGCGACCGAGACGGGGACCACCTCCGGCGTCTCTGTCTCGGGCCCGAAGGTCGCGACGATCGACTGCAGGGGGCGCACCCAGCGCAGCGAGCCCGGCTCGGCCGAGGCCGCGCCCCAGCGCATGGATTTCGGCCAGGGGAAGCTCTTGACGATCTCGGGCAGGAGTTCGGCGAGCACGTCGAGCGTCTCGCGGCCGGGCCGCTCGATCACCGCGAGGTAGAACTCGCCCTTCTTCGGGTCGGTGACGGTCGTGGCCTGGTCGAGGCTCGTCAGGCCCGCGCCCTTCAGGAAGCCCTGGACGGCCGCTTCGGGCGCGCCGACCCGCGGGCCGCGGCGCTCCTCGCGCACGGCCTCGCCCCGGGCGGGGAGGCCGGCAATGTGGAGCGCCAAGCGGCGCGGCGTCGAGAACGCCCGGGCGCCCTCGTACAGGAAGCCGCACGCCACGAGGGCGTCGGTGACGAGCTTCTTCAGATCCTCCGCCGCGCGCCGCTGCATGCGGGCGGGGATCTCTTCCGAGCGGAGTTCGAGCAGGAGGTCGGGCATGGGGCGGCCATATCGCCGCGCCGCACCCCTGTCGAGGGTCCGCGCGCGGGGCTCAGCGCGACTCGCCCTTGAGGATGGTCGAGAGCTGCCACTTGCGGTCGCCGATCGCGTGGGCGTCGGAGACCTTCCAGCCGCCGTCCTCGCGCACGAGGTCGTACACGATGACGTTGGCACCGTTGCCGCCCTTACGCTCGACCGTGACCTTCGCCTGGTCCTTGCCCTCGGTGGCCTCCTTGAAGGTCAGGTTCTTCACCGTGTCGGGCTTCAGGGGCTCGCCGTTCAGGCGGTAGTCGAAATCGAGGTTGCCGGCGGCGCCGTTGGCCTGCTTCGCGTCGGCGTCGAACAGGCCCTGCAGGCGCTTCGAGTACACGGAGGAGTGATTCGGGTGCGGCTCGGCGTAGAGCTTCTTCACCGTGGCCTCAGGCCCGGGATCGGCCGCCAGCGCGGGGGCGAGGCCGAATCCGAGGAGGCTGAGGGCGAGGATCGTCTTCTTCATTGGGCATATCCCGCGTCTGCGGACGCGCCGAGGCGCGCCGGTTGGCGGGGGTTGCAACGCGCGAGGGCTCAAGGGGCTCCGCGATGAGGGGCAGCTCCGTCATCGCGAGCACAGCGAAGCGAACCAGGGCGTCGGGACGTCTGGCAGCGAGGCGCGACCCTGGATTGCTTCGCTGCGCTCGCAAAGACGGCGGCGCATCTGGGCACTCCGGACTGCGTCGTCCGCAGCCGTCTGGTCGAGCGCCAGCGCCGACCTCACGCCCCGCCGGCGGCGGTCCTCAACCACGCCGCGCCGCAGGCCTTGGCCAGTTCGCGCACGCGGAGGATGTAGCTCTGGCGCTCCGTCACCGAGATCACGCCGCGCGCGTCGAGCAGGTTGAACACGTGGCTCGCCTTGATGCACTGGTCGTAGGCCGGCTGCGCCATGCGGTGGCGTTCACCGTCCGCGTCCGGCGCGCCGGCCGCAAGGTAGGATCGGCAGGCGGCCTCCGCGTCGGTGAACTGGCGGAACAGCATCGCGGTGTCAGCCGCCTCGAAGTTGTGGCGGGAGTACTCCTGCTCGGCCTGCAGGAACACGTCCCCGTAGGTGATCCGGTCGGCGCCCTCGGCGCCGTTGAAGTCCAGGTCGTAGACGTTCTCAACGCCCTGGACGTACATGGCGAGCCGCTCCAGCCCGTAGGTCAGCTCGCCCGCCACCGGCGCGCACTCGAAGCCCGCTACCTGCTGGAAATAGGTGAACTGGCTGACCTCCATCCCGTCGCACCAGCACTCCCAGCCGAGGCCCCAGGCGCCCAGGGTCGGGCTCTCCCAGTCGTCCTCGACGAAGCGGATGTCGTGAAGCTTCAGGTCGACGCCGATGGCGGCGAGCGAGGCGAGGTAGAGCTCCTGCAGGTTCGGCGGGTTCGGCTTCAGGATCACCTGGAATTGGTAATAGTGCTGGAGCCGGTTGGGGTTCTCGCCGTAGCGGCCGTCCTTGGGCCGGCGCGACGGCTGAACGTAGGCCGCCTTCCAGGGCTTCGGGCCGAGCGCCCGCAGGGTCGTGGCCGGATGGAACGTGCCGGCACCGACCTCCATGTCGTAGGGCTGGAGGATCACGCAGCCCTGCGCCGCCCAGAATTCCTGAAGCGTCAGGATCAGACCCTGGAAGGATTTTTTCTGGGACATCGGTCTCGGCGGTTCGGGATCGCGCGGCGGCTGGGGCCGCCGGCGGGCCGGTTTAGGTGCGGGCGGCGAGGGGTGCAAGGCGGAGGGTGTCGACCGAGGGGGCGCGGCGCGGGCAGCCCGGGTTGCCTATGCGGTGCCGATGATGGTCCGCTGGCTGCGCACCCACGGAGAGAATCATGGATCCTGACCTCGCGATCCGCCCGATCGGCCCCGGCGACCGGGACGCTTGGCTGCCGCTCTGGCGGGGATACCAGTCCTTCTACAAGGTCGACCTGTCGGACGTTGTCACCGACACGACCTGGCAGCGCCTCAACGATCAGGCCGAGCCGGTGGACGGTGCCCTGGCGTGGCGCGGTGCCGAGGCGGTCGGCCTCGTCCACCACATCCGCCACCGCTCGGCCTGGACGATCGGCGACTACTGCTACCTCCAGGACCTGTTCGTGGCGGACGGCACCCGCGGGCTCGGGATCGGCCGCCGGCTGATCGAGCACGTCTACGCGGCCGCGCAGGCCGCCGGCTGCTCCCGCGTCCACTGGCTGACGCACGAGACCAACGCGGACGCGATGCAGCTCTACGACCGGATCGCCGACAAGTCGGGCTTCGTGCAGTACCGCAGGATCTTTTAAGCGCGGGCGCCCCACGTGCGCCGGGACACCCAAGCGTGGCGGTTTTTGGGCAATAAACCGGAACCGCCGAGCTGACGGCCAAGTTATCAGCGCAACAGGGGATCTCGGCACCTCAGCGCTGCCGAATATTAACCGTCGGACGACCCGTCATGTTCAATGCTCGCACCCGCACCACCTTCGGCCGCAAGAACATCGCCGTCTTCGCCGCGCTCGCCATCTCGTCGCTGGCCGCCACGCCCTTCGTGATGAGCGCCAGCCGTGCGCTCGCCACTTCCGAAGACCAGCCGGTGGCCGCCACCCTGCGGGTCGAGCCGGTAGAGGTCGCCCCCGTGGCGGCCGCGCCGAAGGCTGAGGGAAGCTGCCTGCGCAAGGTCCGGGTGGTCTACAGCGGCTACGGCCAGTCGGCGGACGGGTGCGCGGCCCACTGACGCCAGCGCCCCGACTCAGCCGTGGGCCGGTGCGGTCCCGGCCAGACGCTTGAGATGGAGTTCCTCCAAGTCGATCTCCGTCTCGAGCTGCCGCAGCACCGAGCTGTGGATCCGGTTCTGCCGGTGCAGGTCGATCAGGGCCGACCGGCCTGAGCGCACGGCGAGCAGGGCGGCGGCGAAGTGCTCGGTCTTCTCGGCCTCCAGCGCCGCCCGCTCGTCGCGGTCCCGCGAGGCCGCCCGCACCCGGCGGCGGTACTCCTCCACGAGGCGCGGGTGCTTCAGCGCCCCGGTCTCGGCGAACACCAAGCCCTGTAGGGCGGCGAGCCCGGCCTCGTTCACGACGACGCGGGCCATCGGCGCGTCGAGGTGGCCCTCGGGCAGGTGCGCCGCGGGGTCGAGGCGGAGGCTGCGGATCAGCGGCCCCAGGGTCGTGCCCTGCACGAGCACGGTGAACAGGATCACCGCGAAGGCCGCGACCAGGATCGCGTCGCGGCCGGGGAAATCCACCGGCAGAGCCAGGGCGGCCGCCAGGGTCACGACCCCGCGCATGCCGGCCCACCCGACGATCAGCGGCACGGCCGGGTTCGGGGCAGGCTCCTGCGCGCGGACCCGCGGCGACAGGAGCCGCCGCAGGTAGACGGCCAGGAACACCCAGAGCAGACGGGCGACGACGCAGGTCGCCGTGACGGCGAGCGCCAGCGGCAACTCCGCCGCGAGCGCGCCCATCTGGCCGCCGGTCCGGGCGAGCACGCCGCGGAGCGCCAAGCCGATCAGCACGAAGACCAGGGCCTCCAGCACGAAGACCACGAACTCCCACACCGCCACGGAATGGCGGCGGGCATGCGCGTCGAAGGTCTCGTGCTCCCGGCCGCCCATCATCAGGCCGCAGGCGACCACGGCCAGAACGCCGGAGGCGTGGATCTCCTCGGCCGCGAGGTAGGCGACGTAGGCGGCGAGGAAGCTCAGCACCGTGATGGCGTTCGCGTCGTGCATCCGGCGCATCACCAGGGTCACCGCCACCCCGCACGCGATCCCGACCGCGACACCCGCCACCGCGAGCCACGCGAAGCTGCCGGCCGCCGCCCAGGCGCTGAAGGTGCCGGTGAGCGCCGCCGCGACCGCGAAGCGGTAGAGAACGAGGCCCGAGGCGTCGTTCACGAGGCTCTCGCCCTCCAGGACCGTGATCATCCGGCGGGGCAGGGCGACGCGGGCCAGCACCGCCTTGGCGGCGACCGCATCCGGCGGCGAGACGATGGCGCCGAGGGCGAAGCAGGCGGCCCAGGACAGGGACGGCACCACCGCGTGGGCGACGAGCCCGACCACGAGGGTCGTGAACAGGACCGCGCCGAGGGACAGGGACAGGATCGGGCCGAGGCTCGCCCGGAAGTCGCGCCAGACAGTGAAGTAGGCGGATTCGAGCAGGAGCGGCGGCAGGAACAGGACCATGATCAGGTCCGGATCGAGATCGAAGGCCGGCAGGCCCGGTACCACCGCCAGCGCCATGCCGCCGACGACGAGGGCGGCGGCCGGCGGGAAACCGAGGCGCCCGGCCGCCAGCGACAGCAGCAGGGCCGCGCCGAGGAGACCGAGGATCAGCTCGAACAGGGCGACGGATGTCATCGTTGGATCGGGCCCGGCGCCGGAGGCCCGGCAAGCGCGGCCGTTCTAGGACGTTTCCCGGTCGGATGAATACCGCGTCGGCCGTGGGTCCGCCGAAGGTCGGGGTGCGGTCAGCGACCTACAGCGCCCCTTCCCGCACAGCACCCGGGTCGGCCAGCGCGTGCAGGGTGCGCGCGGCGCTGTGGGCGAACCGCAGCGTCACGGCCTTGCGGCGGGCGCCGCTCAGCGGGTGCTCGGGCGGCTCGCGCAGGATCCCGGCCCCGTAGGCGTCGGCGACGATCAGGCCGCACTCTTCCGGGATCAGCGACTCGGGCACGTCCTCGGGGATGGCGAAGAAGAACCGGTCGCAGAAGTCGCGGTAATCCGGCCATTTCCGGTCGGCGCGGAAATCGGCCACGCTCGACTTGATCTCCACGATGGTGAGCTTGCCGGCGCCGCAGAGCGCGATCACGTCGGCGCGGCGGCCGTTGACGAGGGAGAATTCCGGCAGGGTGACGCAGCCCATCTCGGAGAACAGCCGGCGCACGCCGCGCTGGATGCGCAGGGCCGTGGGCGATTGCCGCCGGTCGGGCGGCAGCAGCGCCTCGACGGCCGGGGGCGCGGAATCGGGAAGGCCGAGGGAAGCGGACATCGAGCTCGGGGGATGCGTCTGCGGGTGCGTCTGCGGGTGCGTCTGTACCGAATCGGGACATCCTGCCAAGTCGCGCCCGGTCCGTCACCTGCGGCGCGGCATCGCCCCACGCAACTCTTTAACGCGATTACCCGAGGCAGGCCCGGATCGCGTCGAACCCGTCGGTGAGGGCGGCCGGGCCGGGCTGCAGGATCAGCGGCGACTTGATCTCGTGGATGCGCCCGTCGCGCACCGCCGGGATCGCCGCCCAGCCGGGCCGGGACCGGATGCGCTCGGCGTTGACCCGCTTGCCGCACCACGAGGCGAGGATCACGTCGGGCGCGGCCGCGATCACCTGCTCGGCGGTGACGATCCGATCCTTCGCGGCCGGCTGGCGGCTCAGCTCCAGGAAGACGTCCCGCCCGCCCGCGAGGCCGATCAGGTCCGAGACCCAGCCGATGCCGGAGATCATCGGCGCGTCCCACTCCTCGAAGTAGACGCGCGGGGGCGGCCGCTCCCGCACCTCCGCGGCGGCCGCGGCCAGCCGCGTCTCAAGGCCCGCCGCCAGGGTCTCGGCCCGCTCCGGCAGGCCCACGAGGGCGCCGAGCGTGCGCACCATCGCAAGGCAGCCCGCCACGTCGCGCTGGTTGAACAGGTGGACCGCCACGCCCGCGCGGGCGAGGTCGGCGACGATGCCGGCCTGGAGGTCCGAGAAGGCCAGGACGAGGTCCGGCGCCAGCGCCAGGATCTTCGGAATGTCCGCACTGGTGAAGGCGGAGACGCGCGGCTTCTCCCGGCGGACCCGGGGCGGGCGCACCGCGTAGCCCGAGACGCCGACGATCCTGTCCTCCGCGCCCAGGAGGTACAGGGTCTCGACCGTCTCCTCGGTGAGGCAGACGATCCGCTCGGGCGGGAAGCGGCGCATCAGCGATCGGGCCGCATCACCGGTCGAGCCACGTGAGCAGCCCGGCCCCGGGGGCCAGAAGGACGAAGGCCCAGACCAGCGCGGAGGCGACGTTGGCCAGCTGGAATGGCAGCCGCGCCAGGCCGAGGATCCCGGCGAAGAGCGGGACCAGGGCACGGGCTGGCCCGAAGAAGCGCCCCAGTGCCACCGCGGCGATGCCCCACCGGCCGATGAAGGCCTCGGCCTTGGCCATGAGCTCGGGATAGCGCCGCAGCGGCCACTTGGTCTTCGCCCCCGGCCCGAGCCAGCGCCCGGCCTCGTACGAGAACCAGTCGCCGAGGGCGGCCCCGAGCGCCGCGGCGATCACCACCGGCCAGAACGGGAGGTCGGCGCCGCCGACGAGGGCCCCGATGCCGACCAGAATCACGGTCGCTGGGACGAACAGCGACAGGATCGCGATCGATTCGCAGAAGGCGAGGCCACCCGCGATGACCGGCGTCCAGGCCTTGTGCGCCTCCACGAAGGCGAGGGTCGAGGTGCGCAGGGCTTCGATGTCCATGGGGCTCCGAACGGGGCTGTAGGGATAGGGGGAGGGTCGGTCCCATCTGAGGCGCGCGGGGGAGGGCGGCAAGGGACAGGGATGCGGCCGGCGCGGGAACCGGCTAACCGTAGCGGGACAACGAGCGAGTCCCGCGTTGAACGTCCTGTCGATCCAGTCCCACGTCGCCTACGGCCATGTCGGCAACGCCTCGGCGGTGTTCCCGATGCAGCGGCTCGGGGTCGAGGTCTGGCCGGTCCACACGGTGCAGTTCTCCAACCACACGGGCTACGGCGCGTGGCGCGGCCCCGTCTTCGACGCGGCGATGATCCGCGAGGTGGTGCGCGGCATCGGCGAGCGCGGGGTCCTGGGCGGCTGCGACGCGATCCTGTCGGGCTACATGGGCTCGGCCGAGATCGGCGCAGCGATCCTGGAGGCGGTGGACGCCGTGCGCGCGGCGAACCCACGGGCGCTCTACTGCTGCGACCCGGTGATCGGCGACGTCGAGGAGGGCGTCTACGTTCGGCCCGGCATCGAGGCGTTCCTGCGCGAGCGCGCGGTCCCGGCCGCCGACATCCTCACCCCCAACCAGTTCGAGCTCGGCCTGCTCACCGGCCTGCCGAGCGGCACCCTGGCGGAGGCCAGTGCCGCGATTGCGGCGCTCCAGACGCGCGGGCCGCGGGTGGTCCTGGTCACCTCGGCGCTCTGCGCCGACACGCCCGCCGACAGCATCGACCTGCTCGCGGGCGCGGAGGGGCGGGTGTTCCGGGTCCGGACGCCGCGGCTCGCCATCGCGGTGAACGGGGCCGGCGACTGCATCGCGGCGCTGTTCCTTGTGCATTACGCCCGGACCGGCTCGGCCGAGGCGGCGCTGGGCGCCGCGGCGGCCTCGATCTACGGGCTGCTCAAGCGCACCGCCGAGGCGGGGTCGCGGGAGATCCTAACGGTCGCCGCGCAGGAGGAGTACGTGAACCCGAGCGCGCGGTTTCCGGTCGAGGCGGTCTGAGGCGCCCCTGGCAAACCGCTCTGTCCAAGTCCGCAGAGAGCAGCAAGGATCGACACGATGGCGCGCCGCTTCGTCACCCTCGACGTGTTCACCGAGCGGAGGCTCGCCGGCAATCCCCTCGCCGTGGTGCTCGACGCGGGGGGCCTCGACACCGCCGCCATGCAGGCCATCGCGCGGGAGTTCAACCTGTCGGAGACGGTCTTCGTCCTCCCGCCCACGGAGGCCCGGCACCGGGCGTCGCTGCGCATCTTCACCCCCGCCCGGGAGCTTCCCTTCGCCGGCCACCCGACAGTGGGCACCGCCGTGCTCCTGGCGCTGCAGGACCCGACACGGGGCGATGCCCGGGCCTTCGGCCTGGAGGAGGGGATCGGCATCGTCCCCTGCGTGGTCGAGACCCTGGCGGACGGGACCGGCGGCCGAGCCCGGTTCCGCCTCCCGGTCCTGCCGGACTACCTCGGTCCCGGGCCGGAGCCCGCGGTGCTGGCACCGCTGCTGGGCCTCGAGCCCGGGGACATCGGCACCGGCCGGCACGCGCCGAGCCGCCACGGCGTGGGGCCGACCTTCACCTGCGTGCCGGTCGCGTCGGTCGCCGCCCTCGACGCCGCCCGGACGGCCCAGGCACCCGATCCCGCCGACGGGCTCTACCTCTACACCCCGGATCCCGAGGGCACCGGCCAGCGCTGGCGCGTCCGCATGTTCGCGCCGAATGTCGGCGTCCCGGAGGATCCCGCCACCGGCTCGGCGGCCTCCGCCTTCGCGGGGGTGCTGATGCAGTTCGAGGCGCTGGGCGACGGCACCCACGACGTGGCGATCCGCCAGGGCGAGGCGATGGGGCGGCCGAGCGACATCGCGCTCCAGCTCACGATCGCGGCCGGCGCCCTGCAGGGCGTCGAGATCGGCGGCGCCGCCGTGATCCTGTCGGACGGCACTCTGCATGTCTGACGGCCACTCTGACGGCGTCTCCGACGGTTTCCGGATCACCCGCGTCGCGGACGTGGCGGGGCGGTTCGTGGAGTACGACTGGGCCTTTCCTCAGGCCCACGCGGCCGCCATCGCGACCCACTGGCAGGCCCGGCTGCAGCGCAGCCCTGGCATGTTCGACGGCACCGTCCTGCTGTGCTGCGACCACACCGTCGCCGACGGGGTCGCCCGCCTCGACCTGTTCGCGACGCGCTACGCGACCTTCACCTACTACCGGGACAAGCCCCACGCAGAGGCCCGCATCGCCAACGCCTTCGCGGCGATCGTACCCTGGACGGCGGACGGCGCCGTCCTGCTCGGCGAGATGGGCGCCCACACGGCCAATGCGGGCCAGCTCTACTTCCCCTGCGGCACCCCGGATCCGGACGACGTGCGCGGCGCGCGGGTCGATCTCACCGGCAGCGCCGCCCGGGAACTCGCCGAGGAGACCGGCCTCCTGCTGCCCGCCGGGGCCGAGACGGACTGGGTGCTGCTGGAGGGGGAGGGCCAGCTCGCCTTCCTGCGGCCGGTGCGCTTCCCCGAGCCGGCGGCGCGGCTCGTGGCCCGGATCGCCGACCATCTCGGCGCCGAGGCCGAGCCGGAACTCGCCGGGATGCACGTGGTGCGGGGCCGCGACGACATCGACTCCGCGCGGATGCCGGGCTTCGTGCGGGCCTACCTGGCGGACGCGTTCCCGCCCGCCCGCTGACCGGCGCGGCGAGCGGGGAAAGACGTTCGTCTCCCGGCGCGCGTCGATCGGATGTCATCTCGCGCGCAGAGCGCAGACAATACAGATTTTCGTTTCATTGACCGCCCTCGCGGCAAGCATAAACTCGGCCGTCCAAAGAACAGCCCGGCACAGCGCGGGCATCGGATCGCGGCAGGCACCATGCACATCGGATCTCACGCGCGCCCCGGCAGCCGCCGGCTCGCCGGGGCGCTGCTCGGCGCCGCGCTGACGCTGGCCACGACGACGCTGGCCGCGGTGGCGGCCCGCGCGGAGGCGGTGGTCCTGCGGGTCGGCGACCAGAAGGGCGGGAACCGGTCGCTCCTCGAGATCGCCGGCTACGCGAGGGATCTGCCCTACCGGATCGCGTGGTCGGAATTCCCCGCCGCCGCGCCGATCCTGGAGGCGCTCAACGCCGGCGCCCTCGATGTCGGCTACACCGGCGACCTCTCCTTCCTCACCGTCGTCGCGGCCGGGGCACCGATCAAGGCGATCGGCGGCACCAAGTCGGATCCGCGGACGCAGGCGATCCTGGTCCGCGCGGATTCTCCGATCCGTTCGGCCGCAGATCTGAAGGTGAAGCGGCTCGCCGGCACCCGCGGCGGCTGGGGCCAGTTCCTGATCAGCGCGACGCTGGAGAAAGCTGGGATCGCACCGTCCGAGGCCACCTTCGCGCCGCTCAACCCGGTCGACGCCAAGGTCGCGCTGATGGCCGGCTCGGTGGATGCCTGGGCGGTCTGGGAGCCCTACGTCGCGTTCGCGACGCTCAAGGACAAGGCACGGCCGATCGCGGACGGCGCGGGCCTCACGCCGACCATCACCTTCATCGTCGCCTCGGACAGCGCCATCGCCACCAAGCGGGCGGCGCTGCAGGACTTCCTGAGCCGCCTGAACCGGGCGCGGCTCTGGTCGCTGGACCATCTGGACGCCTACGCCCGGAACACGGCCGCGCTGACCAAGATGCCGGAGGACGTCCTGCGCGCGGCCTACACGGCGCAGCGGACGCGCCCGATCCGCTCGACGAGGGCGTCGTGAAGGAGATCCAGGACGCCTCGGACCGGGCGACGCGGTACGGCATCCTGTCGAAGACGCTCGACGTCGGCCGGGCCGTGGACCGGAGCTTCACGGAATCGGCCTCGAACTGAGCGGGGCACGGTCGTCACGCCCCGCGATTTTTGCGGCACTGCGGGAGCTTCGCTGTTTCCGGCACGTTCACCAGGGGCTCCCCGCAGCGGCACGTGGCCGTGCGGGTCGCGTTCCGGAGTGTCCATGTCCGATTCCCGTCGTCCCGCATCGCAGGCCCGCGCGACCCGCTCGCGCATTCAGGAAGGCCGCCCCTATCCCCTCGGCGCCACCTGGGACGGGCTCGGGGTCAATTTCGCGCTGTTCTCGGCCCACGCCACCAAGGTCGAGCTCTGCCTGTTCGACGACCAGGGCGAGCAGGAGATCGAGCGGATCGAGCTGCCCGAGTACACGGACGAGATCTGGCACGGCTACCTGCCCGACGCGCGCCCCGGCACGATCTACGGCTACCGTGTCCACGGCCCCTACGAGCCGAAGGCCGGTCACCGCTTCAACCCCAACAAGCTGCTGATCGACCCCTACGCGAAGGGGCTGGTCGGCTCGATCACCTGGAACCCGGCGCTGTTCGGCTACCAGATGGAGACGGGCGACGACCTGACCTTCGACGAGCGCGACAGCGCTCCCTACACACGCCGCTCTCGCGTCATCGACCCGGCCTTCACCTGGGGACGGCACCAGAAGCCGCTGGTTCCGTGGGAGAAGACGATCATCTACGAGACCCACGTCAAGGGCATGACCAAGCTCGACCCGCGGGTGCCGGAGAAGCTGCGCGGCACCTATGCCGGCCTCGGCACCCGGGACGTGCTCGACTACATCAAGAGCCTCGGCGTCACCTCGGTGGAGCTGCTGCCGGTCCACGCCTTCGTGCAGGACGACTACCTGCAGCAGAAGGACCTGGTGAATTACTGGGGCTACAACACGATCTCGTTCTTCACGCCCGCACGGCGCTACGCCGCCGTGCCGGATTTCGCCTTCTCCGAGTTCAAGGAGATGGTCTCGCGCTTCCACGGCGCCGGCCTCGAGGTGATCCTCGACGTGGTCTACAACCACACGGCCGAGGGCAACGAGAAGGGTCCGACCCTGTCGTTCAAGGGCGTCGACAACGCCTCCTACTACCGGCTGCTGCCGAACGATCCGCGCTACTACATCAACGACACCGGCACCGGGAACACCTTCAACCTGTCGCATCCGCGGGTGCTGCAGCTCGTCACCGACTCCCTGCGCTACTGGGCGCAGGAGATGCAGGTGGACGGGTTCCGCTTCGACCTCGCCACGATCCTGGGCCGCGAGCCCTACGGCTTCGACGAGGGCGGCGGCTTCCTCGACACCTGCCGGCAGGACCCGGTGCTGAACAACGTCAAGCTGATCGCCGAGCCGTGGGATTGCGGCCCGGGCGGCTACCAGGTCGGCGGCTTCCCGCCGGGCTGGGCCGAGTGGAACGACCGGTTCCGCGACGACGTCCGCGCCTACTGGAAGGGCGACGGCGGGCTGCTGCCGGACTTGGCGGCGCGCGTCTCGGGCTCGGCCGACAAGTTCAACAAGCGCGGGCGCAAGCCCTGGGCCTCGGTGAACTTCCTCACCGCCCATGACGGCTTCACCCTGCACGACACGGTCTCGTACAACGACAAGCACAACGAGGCGAACGGCGAGGGCAACCGCGACGGTCACTCGCACAACCTCTCGTACAATTACGGGGTGGAGGGCCCGACGGACGATCCCGAGATCCGTGCGGTGCGCCTGCGCCAGATGCGCAACATGCTGGCGACCCTGTTCCTGTCCCGCGGCACGCCGATGCTGCTCGCCGGCGACGAGTTTGCCCGGACCCAAAAGGGCAACAACAACGCCTACTGCCAGGACAACGAGGTCTCGTGGCTCGACTGGGGGGCGATCGGCGACGAGGAGCGGGATCTCGCCGAGTTCACCCAGCGCCTGATCATCCTGCGCAACGCCTTGCCAATCCTGAGCCGCGGGCGGTTCCTCACAGGCCAGTACGACGAGGAGTTCGGCGTCAAGGACGTGACGTGGCTGCGGCCGGACGGGAGCGAGATGGCGGGCGAGAACTGGTCGGACGGCGAGGCCCGGGCCTTCGCGGTCCAGCTCGACGGGCGCGCCCAGGCCACCGGCTTGCACCGCCGCGGTGGCGACGCGACGCTGCTGATCATGTTCAACGCCTACCACGACCTCGTGACATTCACGCTGCCGGAATCGGTCGGCGGCGTCGCCTGGACGCGGCTCCTCGACACCAACCTGCCCGACAGCCAGGACGTGGAGAGCTTCAAGTTCGGCTCCGGCTACGACGTGACCGGGCGCTCGCTTCTGATGTTCGTGCTGAAGCCCGAGGATAGCCCGGGGGTCGAGGACAACGCCATGGAGCGCTCCTACCAGCACGTGATGCAGGCCTTCGAGCGGGCGAACGTGGAGCATGTCCGCTTCCACCTCGACGACGCCGAGGGGTGAGGGATGCGGCCGGGCGGTTTTCGCGCCGCCCGGCCGACTGCGCCTTGCGCCGGACGGCGCACCCGGCTAACAGCACGGCACCGCGCGGCCCTGGCCGCGCCCGGCGCGCCGCTGGCGCAGCCGGGCGCCTGGCTCGCGGACGGAGGGGTGGCCGAGTGGTTGAAGGCGCACGCCTGGAAAGTGTGTATACCGGAAACGGTATCGCGGGTTCGAATCCCGCTCCCTCCGCCATTTAGCCGGAAAAATCCGTTGCTGCTCAGCGCATCAACGGTTCTCATCCTCAGCCAATCTACGACAGTATCCACAATCCTCGCGCACCGGATGCGCGAGCGGCTTCCTTGAACGAGAGAACGAGCCCCAGGACGCGTGGTTGGCCGAGCAAAGGCGCGATCCAAGCTCCTTTTGCCAGGGACCTCTACGTGCGAGCTCTCCGACCCTGAGCTATGCCGCCGCCAGTCTTGCCATCGTCGGCGTGATCAACGCAGCCCTCGTTCAGGGTGTCGGTTCTGGCTCGGCTCCGGGAAGCGGCAGCGGCGCAGCCCAGATCGGAGGTAGCACGTCGCCGTCGGGCAGCAGCGGCCTCGGTAGGAGCGCGGGCGGCAATGGCGTCGCAGGTGGTGCGGCTCCGTCCGGTGGCATCGGTGCGCTGTACGGCGGTAGCGGGCCGCCAAAGCCCTCGGATCCAACGCCTCCGTCAGGTGCTATTGCACCAAATGAAACGGGTGCAGGCCCAGGGGACATGAGTAACCCTCAGGGAGGTGTATCGAGAGCTGGGAGCGCGCCTGCTCAATCCGCTGAGCAGAGCAACACGAGGCATCCAGTCGGCTCTGCGTTCGGGGCCCCACACTGATTCCCAGGCGGGGGGCATCACCCGGCAAAGCTCGCCGGTTAATGCCGAGCTTGTCGGTGGCATAAGTCCCCACTGACCTTCCACGCCTGCTTTGCAACATCTCCGACCGTAGCGGGCAGGTGTAGATGTCTGAATTTCACATCGGCTTCTCGCATAGGTGAGAGACCGTTTGATCCGAGCCGCGATAGCGTTGGCGGGTCGGCTTCACCTCCCGACCTCCACGCTCGCCCATTGCGCTCCTCCAGATAAGCGGGGCGGGCGTGGATGCTGAAGTCCCGCACCCCTATTCGATCACCGTCGAGCCCTTGAAGAAGTTGGAAGGGCACTCCGGCTGGGCGCTGCGCCGGAACGGCACGCTGATCGAACGGTCGGACCGGGGATTAACCACCGAGGACAAGGCCTGCGAGAACGCCACGAAGGCCATTGAGATCGACATGAAGCCGAAGGCCGGATTTCGCTGATCTACCCATCGCCCGGCTCCGGCTGGCTCGGCATGTGAAGCTGCAGGCGACAGCCAACCTTGCGCGCCCGGCCAGTCAGCAGGCCGCGCTGTGCCCGAGGCTTGGCCGCCACGGGCTCGATCCCGAGCTCGCGGGCGGCCAGCTTCGCCGGCAGCCACTCGGGGCGCACAGGCTCAGCTAGCGGCGGCATGGTCACGGCCGTGGCAGCGAGCATTTGCCGCTCGGCACTGATCGCCTCATCGAACGCGACCCGCATGTTCTCCAGCCTCTCAAGGACATCGAGCTGCTCGGCTCTCTGCTGAGTGCGCGCCTTGGTCCGCGCCTTACAGCCGCGTACCCAAGATCTGTGTCGCGAACACTGATCAGTTGCGTCATCCTCTGTCTATTCAGGCACCTCAGATGCCGTAATTTTATAGAATGATCGCAGGGCATTTTGATTTTTATTGTCGATTGCACTACCAATTGTCAGATATATTTGCTAGCCGCAGAAGACGAAGCTGATATTTTCACGAAATAGACATATAGCCGAACTCGAAATTTCGATCATGACCACGCTATAGCTATCAAGCTGCTCGGAGATCGACTGGGCCGCAAATTTTCTGATGGGCAGTAAACTCACCGAAGGTTGCGGTTAGGTATCACCTACGGCCACGCTGAGGATCGCGCTCAAGCCCTCGACACGATGTCGGCCGTCATCGCGACGGCCCGGCGGACCGACGCTACTGTGGAGGAAGCGGTTGAACCGGGTGCGGCGAGCGCGGGCATCCAAGGGGCAAGGTGGCCCATCACCCTGACCGTGCGAGTGATCCGGACGCAGCCGCAGGACCTCAAAGCCGCAAGCGTGCTTCGCCCGATGCTGCAGGAAGCCTTTGCGCCGCATAGCCGACCCGAACGCCTTCACAGTGCCGGGCGTTCGCCTTCCGCCTTCGCTTAGGCCGATCACGATTTGAACGAATCCGTGGTCCGGCCCCAGAGGTTGGTATCGCCCTGGCGTCCACCGCACTTCTCGGCGAGCCACTGGGCCACCAGGTCCTGCTCGGCGAAACACGCGTCGGTAGCCTCCATCACGCGTGCAGGCCCCAAGGGCCGTTCTGGGGCCAATCCAGGCACCCCTCCGGGTACCAACCGGGAGATCTCCGGCCGCTCGGCACGCAGCTTCTCCTACAACAGTGGATCTGGCACCGTGGGCCCGCGGGTGAATGGGATGATGTTGAACCGGCGGCGCGCCGCATCGTCGATGTACACCCGACCTAGAGCTGTTCCCGGTCAGGTGGCGACGGCCAAGTCGTTCTCGTAGCCGGCTGCGGCGAGGTAGTTGCGGCACTCCTGCGGCGTGAAACGCGTGAAGGCCTGACGGATCGCCGCCCAGAGATCCGGGATCGTGCGAGCGGCCGCGCTGCGCAACAGCGCCTTCAGCTTTGCGAAGGCCTGTTCAATCGGGTTGAAATCAGGACTGTAGGACGGAAGGTAGAGCAGCCGCGCTCCTGCCGCCTCGATCGCATCCTGCACGCCCGCGACCTTGTGGGCTGGCAGATTGTCCATGAGGACGATGTCGCCAGGCTGCAGCACCGGGACCAAGGTGTCGGTGACGTAGCTGCAAAAGCGCCTGCCGTTCGTGGGACCGTCCAACAGCGCGGTCGCGCACAGCCCGCTCGTGCGCAGGGCGGCGGTGATGGTCGTGGTTTTGTAATGACCCAGTGGGGCTGCGAGCCGGCAGCGCTCGCCGCGTGGGGCCCAGCCGTAGCGCCGCGCCAGGTTGGTGGCAGCCGCCGTCTCGTCCAGGAACACCAGCCGGTCCGGATCGAGCTCGGGCTGCGCCTCAAACCACGCCTCGCGCGCCGCTCTTACGTCGTCACGCTCCTGCTCAGCTGCGAACGTCGCCCCCTTTTCCAGGTGATCGCGTGTCGCTGGAAGAAGCGCGACAGGCCGCTCGTGCTGGTCTGGACGCCCTGCTCAGCCAAGCGGTCGCGCAGCTCGCGCAGGAAGAGACGTGGCTCCTGCTTGCAGGTCGCCAGGATCAGCGCGGCATGCGCCTCGATGCGCTGCGAGGTGTGATCGCCGCCCATCGGCTTGGGCGCGACATGGCCCTCCTGGTGCGAGCGCTGTGACCAGCGGCTGGCGCTCGACACGCTGACCCCAAAGCGAGCTGCCGCTCGGTGGCACGAGGCCCCTGCCGCCACGGCAGCCACGACACGCTCGCGTAAGTCGACCGACAGAGGTGAAGGCATGGGCATGCTCCTTCACCCGTCAACGCGCCACCCGCTAACCCGTCGCAAGCCGCGCGGGACCGGCTCTAGCTCCACACTGCCCGGGCGCCCGATTTTGGCGGCACTACACCCAAAGCGAATGCGGAGCACGCCTCAGGTTGGGAACCCTTCAACGGCGGAAGTCGAGTACCCTGTGATTACTGTGGATGCGTGTGGATGACGCCGAAATCCGCAAGCGAGTGGGGCACTTACGCGGATCCGAGCCGCCGCCCCGCATTCTGATTACTCAGCCTTCGTAGCAAACAGCATGTTGCCACACGCCAGCTCTGAGAAGGCATCTTCGGGAAGCGCATTGAGGAACTTCCACCAAAGCGGATCCTGTTGCGACATAGACACTAGATCGCTCACGCGCATCTGAGCGAACTCATGTCGTAGTTCAGGATCGGCAAGGTGATGGGCGAACCGGCCCAAGATCCACTGAACGGTGTAGGCAGCTGTCTGATGGGCGCCTGTGAAGGCCATATCCACGTTGAAGCCAACATCCTGGAATATCGCGGTGAGTCCTTCACGCGTAGCGTTGAAAAAATGCGAGGGATAGCCGTGAACTGGCTGAAGAAATGGCCAATCAATAAATACCTGTCCGCCCGGCTTGAGCATTCTCCACATCTCTTGCACAACGAGCCAAGGTTGGCGCGTGTGCTCCAGAACCGCAAAGCACCCGATGCCGCGTAGGGAACCATCCTTGATGGGATAGCGGCAGTTCGGCTCGACGATCAGGTCCGCCGACACGGAGGGATAAACCTCCACATACAGGCAGTTATCGAACTTGTGAGCACGCCTACCACAACCAAGATCCATGAACAGTTCGCCAGGAAGAGCCTGGACTAAATTATCAAATGTTTCGACTGAATGATTAGCGCTTTCCGACTGATATTCTTCGAGATTGAAGTACTTATCGGTCGCAAATAAGGGGAATTGACCCTCAGTGTCGTCGCCATAAGGCGACATTAGAACGTCACGAAATCGATTATACTTCTCACGTCCGCCGATCGACATAACGAAAGACACCCATCTGACAGCGCCGCACCGGCACCGGTATATGTCTACGCCCTATCCCCCAAAGTTGTCCTGTGTCAAATTTATCGACTTTGGGTTGACACGCGAGCCAACTTCGCGCTAAGTTGAAGCACAAATTCGTGGGAATATGTCACACTTAAATAGACGCGAAGAGCTTCCTTGCTCCGACCTGAGTCTAACGCCAGGATCCGGAAGCAATCTGCTAGCTTTGACCGGTGGCGCAGAGCATTTGGAAGTGGTGGCTCTCGCATCGTCGCGGCGTTCGCTTATTTGCGGTCAGCCGCCTTTTGCCACGAACTCACGGGCCGGCGTCCCCGCCCTGACCGAGCTTCTTCCGGTATCTGGAGAACCGATCCTACAAGCTTCGGGTTCGCTCGACGCTGGTCGCCCGGATGTTTGATCGCCTGATTTCACCAGCGTGTCAGCCGAGCCGACAGGCAACGTGGATCGGATGTCGGTTGGTCGGCATGCGACTACTGAACCGTATTAAGTCGGTGAATGCGAAGCTTAATATCACCGGCGCATGTAACCGACACCATGTAGCATTCCGATGCTCACCATGGCTCTCGCGCTATTGGCGGCTTTGATTGCCGGGACGATGTGCCTCGGGATGGTCTGCATACTCGTGCCGCTTCAGCGACCGCAGCAAGAGATTGATCTGGAACCTCTCAACGAAGACAAGTTCTTTGACATCGGCAGTTCCATCATCGATCTGCAGGCAGCGCGTTAGGGACGCCTCCTGCGGACACGCCGTCGGCCGGCCTCAAGGGCATCAAATAAGGCCGCGGCGAACCCCGCGAGCTGAAGATTGATGATCGGGAACCTATCCCTCGGGAAAACTGATCTACATGAATCAACATTAGGATAGTGCCTCCACTGCGGCGAGACTGAATGTAATGAGGCTCGCTGATGGAATAGCAGGGACCCGGATGCTGCGGCATCATCTGTTGGGGCCTGCAAGAATGAAAACGCGGCGGTCTGAGCCGGGCGGTTTAAGGTGGTCTCGTTCACGGATGCAGACGGTGGCGGGTGGTGGCCTGATCCAGCCGGCACCTGAAACAACGCAAGGCGCCTCGGACAACGCCAGGGTGCCCAGGGCAATATTCGGGCCTGAAGTCGCTGGTGCAGCGGCCGCTCGGTCTCACCCCGATCTGTTCACGGGGGAGCGCCTGATTCCACCATCCTATAGGGCGAGCCGATACGCGATACAGCTCACCGGCAGGATGGCTGGTGGGGATCGCCGAGTTGAGCGGCAGCGACCTATGCCCGTCTCAGACAGGGAGTTCAATCGCTGAAGTGCCTACATCAGCGATCCAAGTTGCAGGGGCTCATGGAACCGTCAGTCCCGCGCTGTTTTGCTAATGAGCACGCAGGGAGATCTCCCATGGTCGACATCCGCATGTCCCAGGACAATGACGGGCGTTGGACGGTCTACGCGCCAGGGCTCGTGGTCACCGATCTCACTCGCGAGGAAGCCGAAGCGTTCGCGGCCATTTATCGGCGCGTCACCAAATCTTGATCGAATATATCTGGTCCGGCGAACCGGGCTTGGCGTAAAATCAATGACCGGATTTAGGAAAGCACCATCAGCGCACGAATGCCGCCGGCCGGATCCTCGTAGCGACGTGCCCGGCCGATTATCGCTTCATTGGTATCGGCAATGTATCGTCCGGTCTGAATGGTGCTTTCCGACTCCTCATGGAAGTCAATGTTGGTAACCTTCAGCATGCTGCAGACCCTTGGTTTGCGTGTCACTGAAAAAGGTGGGTCGGCCAATTGGTCATCCCAACAGCCGAGCCTGTGCACATGAAAAAGCCCCGTGTGGCGGTGCCGATGGCGCTGAGGTGTTGTCTGGTTGAACGTTGGCTGAGAGATCGAACGCCGCGCGAGAAGCTTGGCGGCTCCAGGCGCTGGAACGACGAAAGGTGGCCGACCGAAGTCAGGGCGCCACGATGATCTCCCGGCGCTCGTCGCGACGCCTAGCAAAGTTCAGCACCGCGCAGGCTGGCGAGCATCCCGCTCCAGCTCGTCGATCCAGCTCTGCATACTCTGGACCGTGTCGCGCGGCGTGTTGAGGTCGTAAAGCCGCTGCCGGTTATGGTCGGCCCGCCGCTACAAATCCGCATCCCGGGCAGGCTGAGCCGCTCACATCTGCTCGTGCTCTCCGCGCGGGACCATCTCCTTCGAGATGGACGCGAGATCGCGCTCCAGCCATTCCACACGCGCATCGGTCAGCCGCTGAAGATCAGCCCGGAGCTGCGAGACGACGGCAGCCGGGCGTCGAGGCCCTGGCGTGGCACGTAGACCATGGCGTGCGCCTCCACCTTGGCGAACGCGCACTCCAAGCGGCCGTCTTTCAAGTTGACCCACGTGGGGAACATGCCCGAGACCGTGCGGCCTGTGAGCATGATGTTCACCGGCACCCGATTGATCAAGCTGCGCGTTTTCAGCTCGACCGGATGTCCTGCGTCGCCGAGCGGATATCGGAGATGGTGGACTTGAGGATCCCAAGACGCGTTTCGGTGTCGGGCCCTGAGCGGAAGCGGGGGCTTACGGATTGGTCACGAGCTTGGCCCCCAAGGTCGGAGGCGCCCCGGGATTTTGATCGCGCTTGCTATTCCCTCAGCGGGGGAGGGGGGACGGATCAGGACTTCGTCCCGCTTGGCATCGTGCCGGCAACGCCCTGCGTCCGCTCGACGGTGCGCTGGACGCCCAGGTCGAGCATGCCGGTGGGCAGGACCATGAGCTGGCCCACCTTGAACAGGGGCGCAGCCAGCAGAGCTGCCCTGATCGCCGCACCGATGATCCCTGTCCACCGGGTCAGAATCGGGCCGAGTATGAAGGCGTACGCGAGGCCGTCGACGCAGACCTAGCCGGCCGTCGAACACCACCAGGCGCTGTAGCGGTCGTTCCCCTGCGCCTCTGAGAGGTTCACCGTCCTCTGCGCGTTGGCGATCTTCATCGCCGCGTTCGTGGCGGTCGTGTCGCGCGGTGAGCGGCTCCCAAGGCCGAGTAGCGGCTGCCATCGCCGCCGGATCCGGGCCGAGGCGCTCCGCCAGGGTCTTCGCCGCTTCGACCGCCGGCGGCAGTCTGATCTCGATGCCCTCGCCAATCATGGCGCCCACGCCGCCGGTGGCAGCACCGCCGACCTGACGATGCTGCCGATGAAGCTTCCTAAGCCGCTCGACATGGCTTCAGCCTCCTAAAGGGTCGGCAGGGCGCAAGGAGTCGGCGATGCGCTGGAACAGACTGCGGGAGCGGCAGGACACCGGAGCCTACGAGACCGCGACGTTCGCACTCGTCAGCAACATGAGCTCCAGGCCCCTCACAGCGGCCGGGAACGAGCCGGCCATGGCGTTCACGGGTGATCGGTCGCCGCGGCGCACGTAGACCTAGAGGCTGTTACGGACCTGCGGCTGCGCCAGTTTTGGTGGAATGCAGTCCCGCCATGCCTATCCGTCCGATGTCAGCGATGAAGAATGGGCGCTGGTCGCCCCTTACCTGACCTTACTGCCTGAGACGGCCTCCCAGCGCGAGCATAGCCTGCGGGAGGTGTTCAACGGGCTGCGCTACGTGGTGCGATACGGCGTGGCTTGGCGTGCAATGCCCCACGATCTGCCGCCCTGGCACGCCGTGTACGATCAAGCCCAACGTTGGCTGAGGGCGGGCTGCTTCGAGAACCTGGTCCATGACCTGCGCGCCGTGCTGCGCATGGCGTCGGGTCGTGCCGAAGAGCCTTCGGCCGTGGTGCTCGATAGCCGGACGCTGCGCTCGACGCCCGAGAGTGGTGCCCGCGCCGCTTGGGACGGACATAAGCGCACCCGGGGTTCGAAACTGCACGCGGCCGTCGATACGCTCGGTCAGGTCCTGGCCCTGCACGTCACGCCCGCCAATGCCGACGACCGCGCCGCCGTGGCGAGGTTGGCTGATGCCGTGCAGGAGGCGACCGGCGACAGCGTGAACCTCGCCTATGTCGATCAAGGCTACACCGGCGAGCGTGCGGCGAAGGCAGCAGCCGATCACGGCATCGCTCTGGAGGTCGTGAAGCTACCCGAGGCCAAGCGCGGTTTCGTGCTGCTGCCACGCAGATGGGTTGTCGAGCGTGCCTTCGCTTGGATGGCCCGCTTCCGCCGATTGGCTCGCGACTACGAGCGCCTGCCAGCCACTTTGGCCGGATTGCACCTCGTCGCCTTCAGCGTCCTGCTCCTCCGAAGGGCCGCCGACTACGCTGCAGTTCGTAACAGCCTCTAGG